>JBJMQK010000285.1:0-9015 GCA_045802735.1 Anaeromyxobacteraceae bacterium
CCGTTTGCGCTGCCGGCCGATTGACGTATCTCCCCCGACCCCCTATTTTTCCCGCGGTTCGCCAAGGCAACATCCCGATGTCACTTGAATTCTCCGCGGATGCACAGAAGAAGATCGCGGCGGCTTGCGAGCGCTATCCCACCAAGCAACCGGTGGTGATGGCGGCGCTGCACCTCGCACAGAAGGAGCACGGGCATCTGTCCGATGACGCGCTCCGTCTGGTCGCGCGGACGCTCGATCTGCCCTACGCGCACGTGTACGGCGTCGCCACGTTCTACACGATGTACCGCCGCGAGCCCGGCGGCCGGCAGACCATCCGCATGTGCACGAACATCTCGTGCATGCTGCGCGATGGCTACGCAGTGCTCGAGGCGTTCGAGGCCGTGCTCGGGCTCAAGGCGGGCGAGTCGAACGCCGAGTTCACGCTGGTCGAGGAGGAGTGCATCGCGGCGTGTGCGAACGCGCCGTGCGCGGTGGTCGGCACCGAGTACCTCCTCGACATCACGCCCGATCAGGTCGGCGACATCGTCGAGCGGCTCAAGGCCCATCCCCATCCCGAGTCGGAGGTCGTGTAATGCCCGCCGAGATCGGCACCCACCTGGTCACCGCGCGGTTCGGCAACAACGACGCACGCACGCTCGCCGGCTACGAGAAGACCGGCGGCTACAGCCAGCTCCGCAAGGCGCTCGCGATGCGCCCGGAGGACATCACCGCCGAGGTCAAGGCCTCGAACCTGCGCGGCCGCGGCGGCGCCGGGTTCGCCACCGGCCTCAAGTGGACGTTCCTGCCGAAGGACATCAGGCCCCGTTACCTCACGGTGAACGCCGACGAGTCGGAGCCCGGCACGTTCAAGGACCGCTACATCATCGAGCACGACCCCCACCAGCTCATCGAGGGGATCGCGATCACCTGCTGGGCGAACGACATCCACCTCGCCTACATCTACATCCGCGGCGAGTTCGCGAAGCAGGCGCGCATCCTCGAGAAGGCGATCGAGGAGGCGTACGCGGCCGGCATCCTGGGCCCGCGCCTCCTCGGCAAGTCCGACTTCGCGCTCGACGTGCACGTGCACCGCGGCGCCGGGGCGTACATCTGCGGCGAGGAGTCGGCGCTGCTCGAGTCGCTCGAGGGCAAGAAGGGCTACCCGCGGCTCAAGCCGCCGTTCCCGGCGGTGGTCGGCCTCTACGGCAAGCCGACCATCATCAACAACGTCGAGACCATCGCGAACATCCCCTGGATCGTGCAGCACGGCGGCGCGGCGTTCGCGGCCCTCGGCACCGGAAAGTCCGGCGGCACGCGGCTCTTCTGCGTCTCGGGCCACGTGAACCGGCCGGGCGTGTTCGAGAAGCCGGTCCACTACAACCTCAAGAAGATCATCATGGAGGACTGCGGCGGGATCGTCGGCGGCCGCAAGGTGAAGGCGGTCATCCCCGGCGGCTCGTCGGCGCCCGTCCTCAGCGCGGCGGAGATCGACGTCTCGATGGAGTTCGACGCGCTCAAGGCCGCCGGCACGATGGCGGGCTCCGGCGGCGTCATCGTGATGGACGACTCCACCTGCATGGTCCGGGCGCTCTCGCGCATCGCGAAGTTCTACGCCGAGGAGAGCTGCGGCCAGTGCACGCCCTGCCGCGAGGGGACGCCCTGGATGGAAGGGCTCCTCGAGAAGCTCGAGCACGGCCACGGCGTCCCCGGCGACGTCGACCGGCTCCTGCAGATGGCGAACAACATCGGCGGCCAGACGATCTGCGCGCTCGGCGACGCCGCGGCGATGCCGGTGCAGAGCTTCCTCAAGAAGTTCCGCGCCGACTTCGACCGCCACGTCGAGGAGCGGCGCTGCCCCTACGGCGACGAGGCGTGGGGCAAGACCCAGGACACCCGCGACGCCGTCGTCGGCGGGGTGAGGTACTAGCCGATGAGCGACCGCGCCGAGATCTGGGTCTTCTGGATCTTCACCATCCCGCTCCTCGCCTCGGCGGCGGGCGTCGTCGTCGCTCGCAACCCGGTGAACGCGGCGATCAGCCTCGTCGTCTCGTTCTTCTTCCTCGCCGGGCTCTACGTGCTGCTGATGGCGCACCTGCTCGCGTTCCTGCAGGTGCTCGTCTACGCCGGCGCCATCATGGTGCTCTTCCTCTTCGTCATCATGCTGCTCACGACCGCCGACGACGAGATCGCGCGCACCCGGCTCAAGGCGATGCAGGCCTTCGGCGTCGCGGGCGCGGCGGGCGTCGTCGCGGTGGTGGTGAGCGCGCTCGCCGAGCTCGGCCCGCTGCCCATGCGCCTCGTCGGCCCGGACTTCGGGACGGTGAAGGCGGTGGGGCGCATCCTCTTCACGCAGTACGTCCTCCCGTTCGAGGCGACGAGCCTCTTGCTCCTCGTCTCGATCGTCGGCGCCGTCGTCGTGGCGAAGCAGAGGATCTGACCGATGGTGAACGCGAACCACTACGTGGCGCTGGCGGCGGTCCTCTTCGGGCTCGGGCTCGCCGGCGTGCTCGTGAAGCGGAACGTGCTCGTGGTGTTCATGTGCATCGAGCTCATGCTCAACGCCGCGAACCTCACCTTCCTCGCCTTCGCGCGCCAGACCGGCAACATGAGCGGCCACGCCATCGCGTTCTTCGTCATGGCCGTCGCCGCCTCCGAGGCGGCGGTGGGGCTCGCCATCGTCATCGCGGTGTTCCGCACGCGCGGCACGCTCAACGTGGACGAGGTCACCACCCTCAAGAACTGACGGTGCCGCGCCGCGCGTCGCGGTAAGCTCGGCGGCCATGCGCGCGCGCTGCTACCGCTGCCAGAACGCCTTCGACACCGAACGCTTCGGCGTCCAGACGTGCCCGAGCTGCGGCTCCGAGGTGTACCTCCCCAGTCCCGCCGCGTCGGGCGAGCCGCCTCCGCCCGCCCCGCCGTCCGCGTCGCCGCAGCCCCCGCCCGCCGAGGCCGCGCCGCCATCGCCGGTGCCGCCCGGCTGGGGAGCACCGCCGCCGTGGTCCGCCCCGCCCACCGCGCCGTCGGGCTCGCCGCCCCCGCCCTGGACGCCGCCCGCCGCCGGCGCGCCGCCGCCGGGCTGGGGCCCTCCGCCGGGGTGGGGACCCGTGCCCCCGGGCGCCGTGCCGCCCGAGGCCGAGCAGCTCGCCCCGTTCGCCGAGCGCGCGCGACGCGGCTTCGTCCCGTCCTTCGTCGAGACCTGGCGGCTCGCGGCGCTCGAGCCGGCCCGCTTCTTCCGCCAGGTGCGTGCCCGGGACGCGACGTCCGCCGTGCTCTTCGGCGTCATCTGCATCACCATCGGCACCTGGGCGTCGCTCCTCTTCCGCTTCTTCACCGCGAGCGCGGCGCTCTCCTTCGTCGGGCAGATCACGCGGCGCATGGGAGGCCGCGTCGAGACCTTCCCCCTGTCGCAGGTGCTCCAGGGCCTCACCGGCGGCGCGCTCCTCGTCCAGGCGCTGCTGGCGCCGCTCTTCGTCGCGGCCGGCATCTACCTCACCGCCGGGATCTTCCACCTCCTGCTGCTCATGGTCCGCGGCGCGCCCCGCGGGTTCGACGCCACCGTCACGGTCGTCGGCTACGCGAGCGCCGTCATGCTGCTCGAGGCGCTGCCGCTCTGCGGCGGGTTCGTCGCGATCGTCTGGTTCATGGTGCTCGCCATCACCGGGCTCTCCGAGGCGCAGCGCTGCGGCGGCGGCAAGGCCGCGTTCGCGGTGCTCATGCCGCTCGTCCTCTCCTGCCTCTGCGCGTGCATCGGCGGCGCCGCGCTCGTGCCGTTCCTCGGCGAAGCGTGGAAGGGCCTCCCGCAGCGCGGGACGGGGATCTGACGGTGGGCGGGGCGGCGACGCCGGGCGCGCGACGCGCCGTGCGGACGTTCGGGCACGTCGAGGCCTTCGCCGCCATCGCCGCGCTCTCGTTCGGGGCCGCGCGCTTCCTGCCGCTCCTCGACCTCCCCTACGCCTGCCCGTTCCGTGCGCTCACGGGCCTCCCATGCGCGACCTGCGGCATGACGCACGCGTTCGTCCACCTGGCGCACGGCGAGGCTGCCCTGGCCTTCCAGGCGAGCCCGGCCGGCGCGCTCCTCGCCGCCCTCGCGTGGGCGTTCGCGGCGGCGGCGGCGCTGCGCCTCGCCGCGGGCCTCTCCTGGCCGTCTCCGTCGCCCCGGGCGGCACGGGCGCTCGCGCTCGCGGGCGCCGCCGCGCTGCTCGCTAACTGGGCCTTCCTCGTGGTAGCGAGTCGCTCATGAGTCTCACGGTGAAGCTCGCCCTGCTCGTGGGAGCGTACCTCCTCGGGTCCGTGCCCTTCGGCGTGGTCCTCACGCGCCTCTTCACGGGCAAGGACGTACGCACCGTCGGCTCGGGCAACATCGGCGCATCGAACGTCACGCGGGCGGCGGGGAAGGCCGCGGGCGTGCTCACGCTCGTCCTCGACGCGGCGAAGGCGTCGGTGCCGATGCTCGCGACGCGCGCGTTCCTCGCCGACGAGGGCGACGCGGCGCTCACCTGGGCGACGCTCGTCGGCGTCGCCGCGTTCGTCGGCCACATCTACCCGGTGTGGCTCGGGTTCAAGGGCGGCAAGGGCGTCGCGACGGCGCTCGGCGTCTACATGGTGCTCTCGCCGTGGCCGTCGCTCCTCGCGCTCGTGGTCTTCGGCGCGGTGGTCGGCCTCACGCGCGTGCCGGCGCTCGGCTCGCTCGCCGGGACGGCCGTGATCACCGTCGGCACGTTCATCTCCTACGGCGGCTCGAGCTTCGTCTCCTGGGCGGCGCTCGCCGTCGCCCTGGTGATCGTCCTCCGGCACCGCGCCAACATCGAGCGGCTCGTGAAGGGCGCCGAGCACAAGGTCTAGCGATGAGATCGGCGGCGTTCGCGATCGTGATGCTGGTGGTCGCCGCGGCGGCCGGGCTCTGGGTCGTCTACGGCACGGGCAACGCCGCCGGCTGGGTGCTCGTCGCGGCCGCGATCCCCTGGGCGCTGCTCGCGTACATCCGGGTCACCGGCGGGCCGCGGAAGATGGAGTAGCGGGGCCGCTCGGGCGTTCGTCACGGCGCTACGCGAGCGCGTACCGCGTCACCACCGCCTGCACGAACGCCTCCACGTCCCCGAGCTCGTGCGTCGCGACGTGGAATACACGGGCCGCGTCGACGTCGAGGTACATGTGGGTGAGCACGTTCCGCAGCCCGGCCATCGCGCGGAGCCGGACGACGAGCGCCGCGGGACGACCCCCGCCTCGCCGAGGATCGGTTCAGCACCACGAGCGATACCTCGTCCGTACCGAGCGCCTCGTTCGCGAGGGCGAGCCACTCGAGCTGCCACGCCCCGAGCTCGGAAGGGCTCGGCGAACCCGAGGCGAGGATGGCGATGTCGACGTCGCTCAGCGCGTCAGCCTCGCCGCGGGCGCGCGACCCGAAGAGCCAGCACGCGGCGACGCGCGCGTCGGCGGCAAGCCGTCGCGAGAGGACCTCGAGGCGCGTCTCGACCCCGGCGGGGACGGGCTGGCCGAGCTTGATCCTCCGCGACGATCATAAGCGAGATCACACGTTCGGATACGGGTTCGCCTCTCCCACCGGCCGGATGAGCACCTGGCGCGGCTTCACGCCGTTCGCGGGGCCGACGATGCCCTCGCGCTCCATGCGCTCCACGATCTTCGCCGCCTTGTTGTAGCCGAGGCGCATCTCGCGCTGGAGCTTCGAGACCGACACCTCCTCCATGCGCGACACGAGGTCGAGCGCCTGGTCGTAGGTGGGATCGTCCTCCTCGGGGTCGCCGCCCGCGCCCGGGCCGCCGTCGCGCGCCTTCAGGATCGACTCATCGTAGACGGGCTTCCCCTGCTCCTTGAGGAACCCGACGACGCGCTCGATCTCGCCCTCCGACACGAACGCGCCCTGCACGCGCGTCACCGGCTGCGTCGCCGTCATGACGAGCATGTCGCCGTCGCCGAGGAGCGACTCGGCGCCGGGCCCGTTGATGATGGTCGACGAGTCGTGGCGCGAGGCGAGCCGGAAGGTGATGCGCGCCGGGAAGTTGTTCTTGATCATCCCGGTGACGACGTCGGTCGACGGCCGCTGCGTCGCGACCATGAGGTGGATCCCGGTGGCGCGCGCCTTCTGCGCGAGGCGCGCGAGCGAGATCTCCACCTCGCGCGGCGCGGTCATCATGAGGTCCGCCAGCTCGTCGATGATGACCACGATGTACGGCAGCTTCTGCGGGAGCTTCCTGCCCTCCTGCTCCGCCTCGCGCGCGGCGACGGGGTCGGCCGGCGGCGGCGCCGTCGGGTCCTCGAACGCCGGCGTGAAGCCGGGGAGGAGGCTCTCGCCGCCGGGCCGGGACGTGTTCACGGACACCTCGGCCGCGAGCCGCGCGGCGGCGTCCTCCTCCGTCTCGCCCGCGGTGAGGTCCACGACGAGCAGCTTCCTCGGCGGCGGCGCGTCCGCCTCCTCCGCGAAGGCGCGGCCCTCGCTGCGCAGCTTGTCGACCTTGCCGTTGTAGGACTTGAGATCCTTGGAGCCGGTGTCGGCGAGGATCTGGGTCCGGCGCTCCATCTCGTCCACCGCCCACTGCAGCGCGCGCGCCGCCTTGGCGGGATCGGTGACGACCGGCAGGAGCAGGTGCGGGACGTCCTCGTAGATCGACAGCTCCGTCATCTTCGGGTCGACCATGATGAAGCGCACCTGATCCGGCGTCTGCCGGTAGAGCATCGACAGGATCATGGTGTTGAGGCCGACCGACTTGCCGGACCCGGTGGTGCCCGCGATGAGGAGGTGCGGCATGCGCTGCAGGTCGACGCAGTAGGGCAGCCCCTCGATGTTCTTCCCGAGCGCGAGCGGCAGGAACCCGCCCGCCTGCGCGAAGGCCTCGGACTCGAGCACGTCGCGCAGGTTCACCGTCGCGCGGTCCTTGTTCGGCACCTCGATGCCGACGACGCCCTTCCCCGGGATGGGCGCGATGATGCGGATGCGCGTCGCCGACAAGGCCATGGTCAGCTCCTTGTCGAGGTTCTCGATCTTCGAGAGCTTCACGCCCGCCACCGGGATGAACTCGTACACCGTGAGCACGGGGCCGGGGCGGATGTGGCGGATGACGCCCTCGACGGCGTGCTGGCGCAGGGTCGAGACGATGATGTCGGCGGTGCGCTGGAGACCACCCTCGTCCACCGCGTGCTTCACCGCCTCGCGCTGGTCGAGCAGCTCGGTCGAGGGGAGGCGGAACACCTCGCCGGACTGGGTGAAGGCGAAGGCGGGCGCGTCCTTCTTCTTCTTGCGGTCGCGCTCGAGCATCGCCTGCGAGAGCACGATCTCGGGGCGCGGAGCGGGCGGCAGCGGCTCCGGGCGCTCGTCCGCCGGTGGCGGCGCGCCTTCCTCCGGGGCGCTCGCGGCCGCGGGCTCGGTCGCCGCGTCGCACGCCTGCTCGGGCTCGTCGCCGGACGCCTTCCTGCGGCGGCGCGGCTTCTCCGCCGGCGCGGCAGCCGCAGCCGGCGCGCGGGCCGTCGCGAGGTCCTGCGCCCACGCCGGATCGGCCGCGAACGCGAGCGCGCGGCCGCCCTCCGCCGCGAGCGCCTGCGCGACGGCGCGCCCCTCCGCCTCGTCCTCGGCGTTGCCGGCCTCGACGAGCGCGAGCGCCTCGGCCTCGGCCCGGCGCGCCCGGTCGATCGCGTCCTGCGCGCGGAGGTCGGCCACGGCCTCGCGATGGCGGTCGACCGCGTCGCGGAGCCGCGTCCCGACGAAGCCGAACAGCGCGGCGAGGCCGCGCCAGCCGAGGGCCGCCGCGTCCTGGACCTTGAAGTCGAGCGCGACGATCGCCGCGACGGTGGCCGCCGCGCCCACGACGAGGGCGGCCCCCACCGGCGAGAAGAGCGCCTCGGCGCGGCCGCCGAGCGCGCGGCCGACCGCGCCACCCGCAGCGAAGCTGGTGAGCCGCCGCGACGCGAGCAGGACGTGCGCGAGCGCCGAGCCCGAGAGGGTCAACATGGTGTGCGCCAGGGCGGCGATGAGCGTGATGCGCGGCGACGCGCCGCGGAACAGGCGCCAGGCGAACGTGCCGAGCCCGACCGGCACGACGAGCGCCGCGAAGCCCAGCACGCGGTAGAGGGCCGTCGCCATGCGGTGGCCGGTGGGGCCGATGAGGTTCGACCCCGCGGGGAGACCGCGCGCGACGAGCGGCCCGTCGGACGCCGAGAAGGTGAGGAGCGCGAGGCCGAGCACGGCGGCGCCGGCCATGAGCACCACCGCCGCGATGTCGCGGCGCATCCCGCTGCGCGGGGCCGTCGCGCCCTTCGCCTTGGCCCGCGCTGCGGCGTTCCGCTTTCCCTTGCCCTTGCCCATCGCCCCCTCGACCTGACGCACGGCGAGGCCGCTCGAGACGAGCCGCCACGGTGCCGGAGGATATCGGGGGGGGCCACCCGGTCAATTATTCGGGAAGGGGCGCCGTCCCAGCCTAGAATCTCCCGCCGGGGCGGTAGGTTCCGTCCCTTCCTCTCGTGACCTCGTGAAGAAGACCCGCGAAGAAGAGCCATCGGCCACCCGACCGGGCGAGGCCGCCGGCCCCGTCGAGCCGGGTCCGCCCGAGGACCTCGGTGCGGAGGAGGGTCCGCGGGGCGACGGCCCGAGCCTCGCCGGGGGTGTGGGCCCCGTCGGCGACGAGCCTGCGTGGGCCGACGGCGGCGCGGGGCTCCCGGCGCCCGATGACGACCGCGGTCGCGATCGCGAGCTGAGAGCGGCGCGGACGTCGTCGCTCGCCCCGGTGCTCTCGGCCATGGCGCTGGCGGTCGCGGTGGCCGTGGCCGTGCTGGTGGCGAAGCCGAGGTGGCTCGGGTTCGAGGGGGCGACGCCGACGGCGCCGAGCGCGAGCCCGGCCCCGGCCCCGAGCGCGAGCCCGGCCCCGGCGCCCAGGTCGACCGCGGCCCCGCCCCCCGCCCCGGCTCCTCCCCGCGTGCGCCCGGAACGGAGCGCCGCGGAGTCGACGTGCCCGCCGCCCCCGCCCCCCGCCCCTCCCGCCGTTCGCCCTGCGCGGAGCGCCGCGGAGTCGAAGGGCCCGCCACCCC
>JBJMQK010000331.1:0-11346 GCA_045802735.1 Anaeromyxobacteraceae bacterium
GACCCGGCGAAGCCCGTCGTCTGGAAGACGAACTTTCCCGGCGAGGTCTTCTACCAGTCGGTGCAAGCCTTCCTCCCCGTCTTCGGGGTCGCCAAGGGGCTCGGCGTCGACATGGCCATGGAAGCGACCTTTCTCTCCTCGACCGCGGGCGGGACGGCTTTCGACAGCGCCAATCCCATCGCCTTCACCCGCATCCGGTTCACGCAGCTCGCGAACAAGCAGGGCGCGCCCCCCGTGAACTTCGTCGGCACGTACAGGATCACCTACCCGTACGGGACCTTCACGTTCAGCACGTCGACGGCGGGATCGCTTTTCGGCGGGAAGCGAACGTTCACGCTGGACGTCCCCCCCGGCGTAGTCGGCGTGTACAACGCAGCGGTCGGCCCGCCGCAGGGCGGGGCTGTCCCGGCAGCGAACATCATCGGCACGTTCCTCTCCTCCGTGACCGCCGCGCCCGGCTTCATCGGCGATGGCGTGACGCCGACCGCGATCGTGGGCAGCCCCACCGGCAACGACTTCTTCCGCATCGAGCGCACCGCTGGCGGCGTCCCCGGGGACTCCGGCGACCTCGGCCCGAACTGCCCGACCCTCCCCGCGTCGCAGAGCTGCATCGAGACCGCCTCGTTCACGGTCACCGGCAAGAAGGCGAGCGGCGGTCCGGCCACGCACCTCGCGGTGACCGGCCTCACCGCGGGCACCACCGGAACGCCGCAGACGGCGGTCGTCAAGGCGCTCGACGCCAACGATCTGCCGGACTTCGGCTTCGCCGGCACGGTCGCGCTCACCGCGAACGACCCGAACGCCGTCCTCTCGCCGCCGTCCACGACGCTCGTCAACGGAGCCGCCTCCGTCACGGTGACGCCGAAGGCCGCCGGTTCGTTCACCGTCACGGCGACCGACCAGACGGCCGCGACGACCGTCGCCCCCGGCTCGCAGACCGTCGCCCTCGCGCCGCGGCTCCAGGTCGTCTCGGGCGACCTGCAGACGGGCGGCGCAGGCGAGGGGCTCCCGCTGCCCCTCGTCGTCCGGGCGCTGGACGCGAACACGCCCGCGGCACCGGTTCCCGGCGTCCTCGTGACCTTCGCCGCCTCGACGGGCGCGAGCGTGACCCCTGCGTCGGGCTTCACCGACGCCACCGGCCTGGCACAGACCACGGCCACGCTGGGAAAGACGCCCGGGAGCTACACCGCGACCGCCAGCGCGGCGGGGTCCGGTCCGGTGACGTTCACCGCGTCGGCCGTCCCGGGTGCGCCGGCATCGCTCAGCCTCGGGCTCCCCGCAGCCGCCACCGCCGGCCAGGCGGCGGGCGTGAGCGTCGCGGCGTTTGACGCGTTCGGGAACCCCACCACGTTCAGCGGCGCCCTCACCTTCACCTCCAGCGATCCGACCTTCGTGCCGCCCGTGGCGCCCGCGCTCGCGCTCGGCACGGTCAGCTCCGTCGTGACGTTCCACGCGGCGGGGTCGCAGACGCTCACCGTCGCGCTGACCGATGCGCCCGCCGTGAGGACGTCGCAGGCCGTCGTCGTCGCGGCCGCACCGGCGAGCTCGATGGCGTCCGTGCCCGGCAGCGGCGGCCAGTCCGCGCCCGGCGGCACGCAGCTCCCGCTGCCCTTGGCAGTGAAGGTCGTGGACGCGTTCGGGAACGCCGTCGCGGGCACCACCGTCACCTTCACGGCGCCGAGCGGCGGGAGCGTGTCGCCCGCGAGCGTCGCGACCGGAGTCGACGGCGTGGCGAGCGCGTTCGCCACGCTCCCGTCCACCGCCGGCACCTGCACCTTCACGGCCACGGCCGCCGGGCTGACGCCGGTGTCGCTCAGCGAGCTCGCCCTCCCGGGCGCCGTCTCGAGGATCCAGATCTTCGGGCTCGGACCTAGCGTCACGGCCGGCTCGCCCGTGTCCCTGTCGGTGCAGGCGTTCGACTCGCAGAACAACCAGGCGCCGGGGAACGTCCCGGTGTTCTTCACCTCGAACGATTCCGCAGCGACCCTCCCCGCGAGCGCCCTCCTGAACAACGGGCAGGGGCAGTTCTCGGTGACGTTCAAGACCGCCACCGCGACGCAGACGGCGCTGACGGTGACCGCGCCCGGCGCGACGCCGATCGTCGCGAGCGTGGCGACGACGGTCCTCCCCGCTGCCCCTGCCGTCCTGAAGCTCGTGTCCGCTCCAGGCGCCATGGTCGTGAGGGCCCCGGCGACCTCGCCGTTCGTGGTCCAGGTCGTCGACGCCTTCGGGAACGCCGTCAAGGACGTCACCGTGAGCTTCGCGGCGGCGTCGGGCGGCTCGATCTCCCCCGCCACCGTCCTCAGCGATGCGGCCGGGAAGGCCCAGGCGATCCCGTCCGCGCCGAACGTGGCCGCCACCTACGGCTTCACCGCGACCGCGCCTGGCCTCCCCGCGCCGCAGGTGTCCATCCTCGTCAGCGCAGTCGCCGGAGACCCCCACCACCTCGTGATGAGCCCACCTCCCGCGACGCCCCTCGACGACTGCGGCTGCTACGACGTCGACGTGAAGCTCGTGGACGCGCTCGGCAACGTCGTCCCGACCCCGCTCCCGGGCGTCACCGCCTCGGCGACGGGGAAGGCCCTTCTGTCGAGCGTGGACCTCGCACCCGGCAGCGCGCCGGCGCCGACGATCCAGGGCGCGCTCGGCCCCGGCGGCACCGCGGTGCTGCACGTCTGCGACGCGACGCCGGAGTCCTCGACGGTGCAGGTCTCCGCCGCCACGCTGCCCAGCGCCTCGCAGGTCTTGAGGTGGCGGCTTGGACCGACCGACGCCCAGGCGAGCGTCGTCTCGGCCGACACGCCGACCCTGGTGGCGTGGTCCGGAAAGGCCAACATCAAGGTCGACCCGCGGAGCGCCTGCGGGAACAGGACCGGCGCCGGTCAAGCCGTCGTCGCCCGTCTCATCGGCCCCGGCACGCTCGCTGCGGTGACCGACGTGGGCGACGGGACGTACACCGCGCCGCTCACCGTGTCGCCTTGCCCGGCAGCGGCGACCACCGAGGTGGCCGTGCGGGTCGGGGCGATCGATCTGCCCTTGCTCACCGAAGCCCTCCGCTGCGTCGTCCCGGCGCTGGATCGGACCGGCGTCGCGTTCAGCCGCACCGTCGTGCCGATGTGCGACGCCGCGGCGAAGGACCAGGTGGCGGTTCGCGTCACCCCGAGGGACGCCGCCGGGACGCCGCTGGGCGCGGGGAACGCCGTCTCGCTCGCGGTCGAAGGGCTGGTCGGCGACGGGGCCATGGTCGACGTGGGCGACGGCTCGTACACGACGACGTTCACCGTGGCGAGCTGCAGCGCGACCGCGCGTACGCCCACCGTGAAGGTGAACGGCGTCGACCTGGCGCGTGCCGACCTCGCGCTCCATTTCACCTGCCCATCGATCGATGTCGCGGCGTCGGGCGTCGCGTTCTCCGCTCAGGACGCGCCCGCCGACGGCGTGAGGTCGGTCGAGGTCACCGTGGCGGCGGTGAACGCTTGCGGCGAGCCGGCCCGTGGCCGGGCGGTGCGCCTCGCCGTCGACCTCGGCGTGCTGGCGTCCAGCGAAGGCACGACCGACGCGGCTGGCGCGTGGATGACGACGGTCTCGTCCAAGCAGGCGGGGACCGCCACCGCGACCGCGAGCGTGGACGGCGTGGTGCTTCCACGCGCGACCGCGACGTTCGTCGCACCCGCCGCGCCGCCGCAGAAGGGCGGCTGCGCCACGGGTGGATCAGGCGGCGCCGCTGCACTGGCCGGACTCGTGACCGCCGCGCTGGCGGCGCGCCGACGGGGGCGCCGCAGCAGTGAACACTGAGCGGGCGCCCTGGAGCGCCCGACGCGACACGCCCCGCGAGCGAGCGCCGAGTGCGCTCGCCCGCGTTCGCCACCGCCTGGACGGGCGCGTGGCGGCGAGACAGCGGCACGGCGCCGGCGGCGGCCGCGGTGGCGAGGAGCAGCGCCGCCGCGAGGAGGCGCGCGTGCGCCCCGCGCAGCACGAGCCGCCTCGTCATGGCTGGCTCCGCGAACCCGCGTTGGTCCCGGATCTTTCTCCGGTGGTCGCGGTCTCACCCCTCGACGCGGATGACCCCCGCCTTGATCGCGTAGCGCACCAGCTCGGTCCGGTTGTGGAGGTGCAGCTTCTCCATCACGCGCTCGCGGTGGCTCATGGCCGTCTTGACGCTGATGGCGAGCACCTCCGCCACCTCCTTGTTGCTCTTCCCCTCCGCGACGAGCTTCAGCACCTGCTTCTCGCGGTCGGTGAGCGCCTCGTAGGGATCCGCCTCGGCGCCCTTCGGCCCGGTGGCCTCCTCCATCGCGGCGCGCGCGACCTCGGGGTCGAGCACGAGCCCGCCGCGGTGGACCGCGCGGATCGCGTTCGCGAGCTCGCTGCCCGCCGATTTCTTGAGCACGTAGCCGGCGACGCCCGCCTTGAGCAGGCGGCGCACGTACTCGCGATCGTCGTACTGCGACATCACGAGCACGCGGGCGCGCAGGCCCTCCTTGCGGATCTCGATCGTCGCCTCGATGCCGCCGAGGCCCGGCATGGCGACGTCCATGAGCACGACGTCGGGGTCGAGCTCGCGGCACTTCTCCACGGCGACGCGCCCATCCGGCGCCTCGCCCACCACCTCGATGTCGCCCGAAGCCGCGAGGAGGGCGCGGACGCCCTCGCGCAGGATGGCGTGATCGTCGGCGATGAGGACGCGGATCTTGCTCACGGTGCAGGTCTATCATCCGGCAGCGGGACGCGCACCTCGACGCGGGCGCCCTTCCCCGGCGCGCTGTCGACCGAGGCGCGGCCGCCGAGCAGCTCGGCGCGCTCGCGGATCCCCATGATGCCGTAGTGGGGCCGCGACGTGTCGCCGCGCTTCGCCGGGTCGAAGCCGCGCCCGTCGTCCTCGAGCTCGATGACGAGGTCCCGGCCGTCGGTCCCGAGCTGGATGAGCACCGACTCGGCGTGCGCGTGGCGCGCGATGTTGTTCACCGCCTCCTGGCACACGCGGAAGAGCGCGATCTCGAACTCGGGCGGCAGCCGCGCGTCGAGCTCCGCGATCTCGCAGCGCACCGCCACGCCGCGCGAGCCCAGCGTGCGCTCCGCGTACCAGCGGATCGCCGAGAACAGGCCGAGGTCGTCGAGGACCGACGGGCGCAGGTCGAGGATGAGGCGGTGCACCTCGTCGAGCGTGTGCACGGCGAGCGCCTTCACCTCGTCGAGGCGCGGCGGCGGGCCGCCCGCCTTGAGCGCCGCGGTGGCGGTCTCGAGGCCCATGACCAGCACCGCGAGGTCCTGCGTCGTCTCGTCGTGCAGCTCGCGCGCGACGCGCTTCCGCTCGTCCTCCTGCGCGGTGATCACCGTGCGCAGCATCTTCGCGCGCTGCGCATCGCGCTCCTGGAGCGCGTCGTAGGCGCGCGCCAGCTCGCGCGTGCGCTCCTCGACGCGGCGCTCGAGCAGCTCGTTCGCGCTCGCCTCGAACGCGATGAGGTCGCGGAGCGAGCTGCGCATGCGCTCGAGCGAGCGGCCGAGGCGGCCCAGCTCGTCCTTCCCCAGCTCCGGCACCACCTCGTCGATGCCGCCCGCGGCGATGCGCTCGGCCGCGCCGGTGAGCACGGCGATCGGGCCGGTGACGCTCCGCGCGGCGCCCCAGGCGAAGAAGGCCGCGGTCGCGAGCAGGCCGAGCACGTAGAGCGGGAACCCGGAGGGCAGCGCGCGCGCCGTGGCGAGCACCGCCTCCTCGGGCATGACGACCGACACGCCCCAGCGCGCCGCGGCGAGCGGCGCGAAGGTGATGAGCTGCGCGGCGTCCGAGCGCGGGTGGCAGTCGCGGCAGCGCAGCACCGGCGCCGCGCCCTCCACCGCGAGCTTCGCGAGGCGCGCGGCGCAGGGCGACACGGTGTGGAGCCGCGCGCGCTCGGTGCTCGCGAGGACGACGCCGGCCGCGTCCACGAGATTTGCGTAGCTCTGCGCGCCGCGCGTCAGGTGGCGCAGCACGCGCGCCTGCGCCGGCAGCGACGGGTCGATCGCCCCCGCGGCGACGCCCACGGGCACGCCGCGCCAGTCCATCACGGAGACGAGCGCATAGATGCGCGCCGCCGCGGCGCTGCCGACGAGCCCGGTGATGCGCGGCTTCCCGTCGCGCAGCGTCGCCGCCAGCTCGGCGAGGTCCGGCGGCGGCGACGCGGCGAGCGCGCGGTGCGGCTCCTCCGCGAGCGCCCGCCCCTTCGCGTCGACGAGGGAGACGCCGCCGGGGAACTGGGTGTGGAGCGGCGTCGCGTGGAGCAGCGTCCGGGCGGCGTCGGCGTCCCCCGCGCCGACCGCAGGCTGGGCGAGCGAGGCGAGCCGCTGCAGGGCCTCGAGGCTCGCGGTCAGCTCCTCGTCGAGGTGCTCGGCGACCGCGGCCGCCGCGCGCCGGCGCGAGGTGACGAGCTCGTCGTCGAGCGCCTCGAGGCGCACCCAGCTCACCGCGAAGATGAAGGCCGCCGGGGCGAGCACGCCCACGACCACGAGGAGGTAGACGCGGAAGCGCAGCCCGCGCCGGTTGAAGCGGAGCGCCGCGCGCGACGGCCGGAGCGAGAAGGGCTTCACTGCGCCTCCCTCGCGCTGCGCGCCATGCGCAGGAGCTCGTCGATGGAGCCGCGCGAGCGGAGCAGGAGCGTCCGCCCGCCCTGCTCCCACGCGACCTCGTTCCAGACCTCGCCGTCCTCGCCGACGACGCGCGCGAGCGTCGCCTCGCGTGCGCCGAGGTGGACGCGCGTCTCGGAGAGCGGCGCGGCGGTGGGCAGGAGCCGCTCCGGGAGCGGCCCCGGCGCGACCGTCTCGGCGAGGAGCACGCGCGGCCGGCCGTCGCGCCCGTCGACGTGGAGCGCCGCCGCGCCGGGCGGCGCGAGCGTGAAGCGCACCTGCCGCGGCGGCCAGGCGAGCGTGTCCGGGAAGTAGCTCGGCAGGACGAGCCGCACCCGCAGCCGCCGCTCGGCCTCGCCGACGGTGCGCACGCGGCGGACGTCGCGCGCCTCGCCCACGAGCCACGCCGGGACCGCGTCGACGAAGGCGAGCGCGAGCACCGTCGCGGCGAGGACGCCGGCGAGGCCGCCCGCGGCGCGCGCCGCCTCGGCGAGGCGGGAGGTGCGGGGCGGCTCGCTCATGCGACGAGGACCGCCAGCGCGGCGAGGGAGGAGGCGGCGAGCGCGACGCGCAGCGGGCGCCAGCGCAGCGCCGCGGGCGGCGGCGCGAGGAGCGCGCGGCAGCGCGCCTCGAGCGCGTGCGTGCGCGCGGCGCGGAGCGGCTCGGCGAGGGCGCCGGCGAACGGCAGCGTCCGGCGCGGCGGGCGAGGGGCCGTTGCCTCGAGCCCGCGGGGCAGGCGCGCGGAGCGCGCCGCAGGGTCCCGCGGAGCATGAGGCGGCGTCGGCCGCCGGTCGATGCCGGGCACCGGCGGCAGCTCGCGAAGCGAGCTCGCGCCGACAGGCGCAGCCGCCGGCCCCCGACGGCTCTGCCGGCGGGGTGGGGCGGCACGCCCCGTGGTGGTCGACGCGCGATGGAGCTTCACGAGCGCCGACGCGAGCGCGAGCCGCTCGCGCTCGCCCTCGAGCGCGGCGTCGGCGCGGCCCTCCGCGTCGCGGGCGATGGCGCGCGCCAGCACCTGCGCCGCGGGGTTGAAGAAGAGGAGCGCGCGCGCCGCCATGAGCGCCCACGAGAGCGCCGGGTCGCCCCGGCGCACGTGCGCCACCTCGTGCGCGAGCGCCGCCAGGAGCTCCTCGTCGTCGAGCAGCGCGAGCGCGCCCTGCGAGACGACGAGGGTCGGGCGCCGCGCGCCGGCGCAGAAGAGCGCGGGGGCCCGCGCGTCGAGGAAGCGCAAGCCGGGCATCCGGCGGCCGAGCCCGTGCGCGGCGCGCGCGAAGGCGCCCGCGAGCCGCTCCGGCGCGGCGGCGGGCGCCACGGCGCGGCGCTGCGCACGGAGCAGCGGGACGAGGTCCATGAGGAAGAGCGCCGCGCCCGCCGCGGCGAGGACGCCGACGCCGAGGTGGAACGCGTCCGCGCCGAGCGCGCGGAGGTCCTCGTAACGGCGGGTGACGAGGAGGGCGAAGCGATCGTGGAACGCCTCCGACGCGCGGAGCGGCAGCGCGAGGAAGACGGCCGGCGTCACGAGCGCCGGCACCGCCAGCGCGACGAGGCGGAGCGCGATGCGATCCGCGGGGGCGCGCACGCGCCAGGCGCGCAGGAGCGCCTCCGTCGCCAGGGCGGCGACGAAGGCGTGAGCGATCGACTGCGCGGCGAGGTCAGCCCACCTTCCGCCCGGCATGGCCGACCGCCTCGCCCGCCACCGGGACGCGCCCTTCGAGGTGGGCGAGCTCGAGCGGGTGCTCGTGCTCCATCCGCTCGCGGCTGATCTTCCCGGTGAAGATGCAGGTGTCGAACGGGAAGACGTCGGGGTTGAGGTGCGCGTTGTAGATGTGCCAGATGGTGATGACGAGGAAGGCCATGAGCCCCTCGTTCGAGTGCGCCACCTTGGCCGCCGGGACGAGCTGGCCGGGGAGGATCGCCGCCACCGCGGTGGGGAAGATGAGGACGATCCCGGTGAAGATCATGATGACGTTGCCGAAGACGAGGCCCCAGTACTCGAACTTCTGCTTGTAGTCGTAGCGGTCGTAGGCGGGCCCGTGATCCTTGAGCCCGAGGTAGTAGCGGAGCGTGTCCATCGCGTCGGTGAAGTCACGCTGCGTCGGGATCATCGTGAGGCGCGTCTGCTTCCCGGCGATCGTGAAGAGCGCGCTTCCGAAGTGGAACACCGTGGAGAGCGCGAGGGTCCAGCCGCAGAAGCGGTGGATCCAGCGGGCGCTGTCGATCCCTCCGAAGACGCCGACCAGGTTCTGCGCCCAGCCCGTGCCGTAGAACTTCTGCGGGAGGCCGGTCACGCAGAGGAGCGTGAACACGAGCATCGTCGCGAGGTGCTCGACGCGCTGCTTGACCGTGAATCGGACGATGGTGTTGTCGCTCATCGGTTCACCACGACGCGCCAGAGGTGCAGCGCGATCTGCAGGACGAGGCCGCCGACCATGAAGGGGATGATCATCTTGTAGAAGAACTGGACCGCCCAGACCAGGCTCGCCTTGTCCGGCGTCGGCTCGTAGTGCGAGAGCCACGCCGCCGGGAAGTTCTTCGTCGCCGCCGGGTGGCACTTCTGGCAGGTCTGCACCAGGTTCGCGCTCATCGTGTGCGAGCCGGGGTCCTTCGAGCGCTGGATGTCGTGCACGCCGTGGCAGTCGGTGCACACCGCCGCGAAGGACTTCCGGTCCACCTTGCCGCCCTTGCGCTGGAGCGTCGCGGACATGCCGTGGAAGTCCTTCAGGTACGTGTCGACCACCTTCGTCGACAGCTTGTACTTCGACATCATCTTCTCGTTCGTGTGGCAGCGGCCGCAGACCTCGGGCGTCCGGTGCGCGAGCGCGCCGTCGCGCGGGTCCATGATGTCGTGGGCGCGGTGGCAGTCGGTGCAGACCGGCACGTCGGGGTTGCCCGCCTCGACGCCGCGTCCGTGCACGCTCGCCGCGTACACCTCGTACGGCTTCGGGTGGCAGCCGGCGCAGGTCCTGGAGATGCGCGCGCGCGGCTCGCTGGCGCGCGCGATGTCGTGGGCGCCGTGGCAGTCGACGCACAGCGCAGCCTTGCGGTTGCCCTTGGCCATCACCGCGTAGTGCACGCCGTCGAGCGTCTTCGTGTAGTTCGCGAAGTGGCAGCTCTTGCAGCCCTCGTAGTAGGCCACGGCCACGTCGCGCTTCGACGCGAACGGCTTCGACTCGTGCGGATAGCCGTTCTTGTCGGAGTGACAGTCGGTGCAGCGCAGCCCCTCCCCGTGGACCGACTTCCCGAAGGTGGCCACGTCGACGTAGACGCCGAGCTTCTCGCCGCTCGGGAGGTCCATCGTCATGCCTGGGTCGGCGCCATGGCACCCGAGGCAGTCGTCGCCCTCGGCGGGGATGGCGGCCCAGGCTCGGCCCATCCCCAGCGCGAGGAGCGCCGCCAGTGTCGTCTTTTTCATCGAAGCCCCCAGTCCCGCCCGCGCGAAGGTTGCCGGACGTCCTGGGGGAGGTTCTACGCCTGTGTTTGGGGCGTGTCCAATGGTCGCGGCGGTGCAGCAAACCACACCAAACGACTCGAGATTGGTCGCCGTGTGCGCCGGGGCATCGAACGCGCGACGGATCGCCGCACGGTGGGTGACATGGCCCATTCGCGCGCCCTCCCCGCCGTCCGCTGCGCGAATCTTGCGCGCGATCGGAGCCGCGGGGGAGGCGCGCGTCCTTGACCCGAAGGACACGAGGCGCCGCCGGGAGAACCCGGGGCGCCTCGGACCCGCGACCATGTACCGCGCTCTCTCGGGGGCGCTCCGCTCACCGCGGGTGCGCGTGCGCGTGCACCCGGCGCCGCGCCCAGCGGAACGCGCGGACGAGCCCCAGCGCCAGGGCCACCGGCGCGAGCAGCACCGCCGCGACGGCGAGCACGATCGCGACGCGCGACACGATCCCGACGACCAGGACGCTGATGCCCTGCAGGATGGCGACGAGGGTCTCCATGACGTGCTCCTTCTCGCCAGCGCGGTGTGCCGCTACTTGTGGCAGGTGTCGCAGGTGTCGAAGCCGAACGCCGTCTTGCCGTGGCAGGCGCCGCACGCCGCGCCCGCCTCCATCCGCGCGTGCTGGATGCGCTCCTTGTCGGCCGGCCGGCCGGTCTCGGTGATGCGGAAGACGCGCGGGTGGCAGGTGAGGCAGGCGGGCTTCTTCTCGTCGACGTGGGACGCGTGGCTGAAGGTCACCGCGCCCGGGCTGCCCTCGCTGCGCGCGAAGACGTAGTCGGTGGGCAGGCGGTGGAGCTTCCCCCCGGCGGTGGCGGCGCTGGCGGCGAGCGCGAGCGCGAGCGCCGTGGCGAGGCGCGCGGCCTGGCCGTGCGTGCGCTTCATGACTTCCTCCCGTGATGCGCGGGCTGCACGTCGGGCTCGCGGCCCGGCGCCTTCTCTCCCTGCACCCAGCGCCAGAATCCGACGAAGAGGACGAGGTAGGAGATGGCGAGGAGGTACTCGATGATCTTCGCGGGGTAGAGCTCGAGGAACTCGTTCATGACGTTCTCCTTTCAGAACTCGCCGCCGGCGAAGCGGGGGTCCTCGGACAGGATGGGCAGGCGGTTCGCGATCCAGCGGAACGCCAGGATCCCGACGGTGACGAGCGTGAGCGACACGATCACCTCCTGCCAGCTGGGCACGTAGTGGTGCGGCGCGTTCCAGTTGTAGGCGATGACCGAGACGTTCAGCCGGTTCAGGATGATGCCGAGGACGCCGATCACCGCGGCGATCCGGACGACCTTCACCTTCCCGTACCGCGA
>JBJMQK010000351.1:0-2903 GCA_045802735.1 Anaeromyxobacteraceae bacterium
GAGCGGCTCGAGAGCGCCGCGCACGCAGCGCCGTCGACGCCGCACGAGGCGCCCGCGGCCGACGAGGGGGAGGTGGAGGACGCCCCTGCGACGTGGCTCATGCCCGTGTACACGCGCGAGTTCTACGACTCGCTCGCCGGCTGGGATCGCCGCATCCAGCGCGCCGCGTTCAAGCAGGCGGCGCTGCTCGCGCAGGACCACCGCCACGGGAGCCTGCGGGCGCTGCCGCTCGAAGGGCTGCCGGGCTACTACCGGGTTCGCGTCGCGACGGACGTGCGGCTCCTCTACCGCCGCACCGAGCGCCAGAACACGATCGAGATCCTCTCGCTCATCGACCGCGAGGACCTCGACCGCTACATCAAGCAAGCAAAAACCCGGTGAGAAACGACAGCAGGCGCGCCGGAGCGCGCCCGCTGCTCGCCTTCGTCTCCGCCGTCCCTACTCCAGCGACTCCATCTCGCGCGGAGCCTCGTTGGCCTCCTCGAGATCGTGGATCGTCGGCGTCGTGGCGCGCTTCCCGCGTCGCCCGCTGCGCGGCTTCGGCTCCTGCGCGGCGGAGAGATCCTTGCCGGCCGCGAGCAGCTTCGCCCACGCGTCCGGAGTCGGGTTGGCGCGCGCAGCATCGAGCGCCTCCCGGTAAGCCTTTCGTGCGGTATCCAGTCGGGCGTTCATTTTCCCCATCCCCCACTCCTCCGGTCCCTCAGGAATCCTGCCCCGCCGCAAAGTAAGGCACGGTGCCAAGTCGTCGTAAGCGCCGGCTCGAAACCCTCTTGGGCCCCGAACATCAGAAAAAACCGCACCTGGGGCGCTTTTTGCACACGCCAAGGGTCGCACGGACGGTGAGGCTGGCGGCGACCACGGGGTCGCCGAGCGGTCAGGGGAGCTTGCGATACACCCCGACCACGACGCCGAGGATCATCGTGGAGCGGAAGTCCTCCCTGCGGACGTAGATGGGGGCCATCCGCGGGTTCGAGGGCTGGAACCGCACCTGGTCGCCCTCGAAGTAGACGCGCTTCACGGTGGCCTCGTCGTCGATGAGGGCGACCACGATCTCGCCGTCGTCGGCGTGGAGCTGCTTCTTCACGAAGATGTAGTCGCCCGACAGGATGCCGTCGCCGATCATCGAGTCGCCCTGGACGCGCAGCCCGTACACGCGCTTGTTCGTCCCGAGGAAGAAGCTGTCGACCTGGACGGTGTCCTCGACGTGCTCCTGCGCGAGGATCGGCTGGCCGGCGGCGACGCGCCCGATGATTGGGATCTCGACGAGCCGCCCGGAGAGCCGCGCCTCGCGGTGGGCGCCCAGCGAGACGACGTTGCTCTCGCGTCCCCCGCCGAGCACGTCGCGCGCCTGCGACGTGGGGATGAGCGCCCGCGACTTCACCGGGTCGCGCGTGAGGAACCCCTTCTTCTCGAGCGCCTTCAGGTGATCGTTCACCCCGTTCGTGGAGGCGATCTGCAGCGCCTCGCCGATCTCGCGGATCGTCGGCGGATAGCCGCGCTGCTCGATCTCCTGCGCGATGAACCGCAACACCTCGAGCTGTCTGTCGGTGAGGCCGGGCGCCATGCGCACCTCCTGAACGGGAGTATACTGACCTGCCGTTCAGGTGCAAGAATTCGCCGCCGTTCCCGTCGGGGCGCGTGGGTCCGCTTGCCGCTCGCCGCGCGCGTCGGTAACGTCTCGCGCGTGCGTGCACCAACCGTGACGCAGTCGCTCGCGATGGGGGCGCGCGCCGCGTGGCGCTCGGCGTGGCTCGCCGCGCCCGCGCTCCTCGTCGCGCTGTCGCGCACCGCGCTCGTCTGGGCGGCGCCGGTGGCGGCGCTCGGTATCGCGCGGGGCGGCGCGCTCGCGCGGACCGCGGCCGGCGGTGGCGCCCGCGGCATCCTCTCCGGCGCGGCGGTGGCGCTCGCTGCGCCGAGGACGGTCGCGCTCGTCCTCGGCCTCTTCCTCTCCGGCCAGCTCCTCGCCGCTGCGCTCCGCGCCGCCTATGTCGCGGGCGCGCTCCCCGTGCTCGGCGCGCGCCTCGCGGGCGTCCCCGCCCACCGCCGCTTCGCGCGCGGCTTCGGCCTCGGGTTCGCGCGCCTGTCCGGGACGGCGCTCCTCGCGTACGCGGTCGGCCTCGTCGCGCAGCTCCTCGCGCTCGCGTGGGTCGCCGGGGCCATCGCCATCACCGCGCAGCGGCTCCGCGGCGGTCATCCCTTCTGGCCCGCGATCCTCGTGGCGGGCGCCTGCGCCGCCGCGGTGCTCGCGCTCGCCCTCGTCCCGCTCGCGTCCGACGCCGCGCTCGCGCGAGCCTCGCTCGCCGGCGAGCGCCCCGGTCGCGCGCTTTGGCACGGTGCGCTGTGCGTCGCGCGGCGGCCGGCGGCGGTCCTCGCGCTCGCGCTCGCGATGCTCGTGGCCTCGCTCACCGTCGCCGCCAGCGTGAACGGCGCGTCGGCCGCGGCGCTGGGCGTGGCGCGCGGCGCGCCGGCGCTCCTCGTCCTCGGCCCGCAGCTCATGGCGGCTGCGCTCGCGGTCGCGGTCCACGCGCTCGTGGATCTGTGGCGGCTCGGCGCGATCGCGGCGCTGGCGTGCAGCGAGGGGTGACGCGTCCTCACGCCCCCCGGACGCGCTCGCGCCCGCGCAGCAGCCTTCGCAGCGCGATCTTCCTGCGCGGGCCGCCGAGCGCGTACAGCACGAGCCCCGCGCCGAAGAGCGCTCCCGCGACGATGAGCGCCGCGCCCCCGACGAACGGCAGGAAGCGCCACGCGGCGAGGTCGCGCGCGAAGACGAACAGGCCGCCCACGGTGAGCCCGGCCGCCACGAGCCCGATGAAGAGCAGGAGCGAGAGCGAGCGGATGTTGGTCGCGATGCGCTCGAGGTCCTCCGAGCGCACCATCACCCGGAACTTGCCCGACTCGATGTC
>JBJMQK010000383.1:0-6745 GCA_045802735.1 Anaeromyxobacteraceae bacterium
GAGCGGCTCCTGCGCGAGCGGCTCGCGCGGTCGGGTGTGCCCGGCGCGGTGGGGCTCCTCACGAGCAGGGCGCTCTCGCGCCACGTCGTCGCCGAGCGCAGCGCGAGCGGCGTCGCCGCGCGCTGCGTCGCCACGGTGGGGCTCGGCAACGCGCTCCGCGCCGGCGACCTGGCAGGCCCGGCGGCGCGCATCGGGACGATCAACGTGCTGTGTCAGCTCTCCGTGCCGCTCACGGACGAGGCCCTCGTCGAGGCGCTCTCCCTCGCCGCCGAGGCGCGCACGCTCGCGGTGCTGGAGGCCGGCGTCGCGAGCCGGCGCTCGGGCCTCGCCGCGACCGGCACCGGGACGGACTGCATCGTCGTCGCCGCGCCGGGAGGCCGGGCCGCCGTGGCGCAGCGCTACGCGGGGAAGCACACCGCCGTCGGCCACGTCGTCGGCGCCGCGGTCCACGAGGCGGTGGCGCGCGGCGCGGCGGAGTGGCTCGCGGAGCGTGCGGCGGCCGCGTTGCGAGGCGCCGGCACATGAACGAGCTCGCCCTCGTTGGCGGCGGCGTCCGCTCCGGGAAGAGCGCGTTCGCGCTCGCGCTCGCGCGGCGCCTCGGGATCCGGCGCGCCTTCGTCGCGACCGCGCAGGCGTTCGACCGCGAGATGGAGGAGCGGATCGCCCTTCACCGCGCCGAGCGCGACGGGGAGTTCGCGACGGTCGAGGAGCCGCTCGACCTCCCCGGCGCGCTCGCGCGGGTGCACGACGCCGACGTGGTGGTCGTCGATTGCCTCACGCTCTGGCTCTCGAACCTGCTGCTGCGCGGCGACTCCGCCGCCGACGTCGCGGCCGCGGTGGAGCGCCTCGCCGCCGAGCTCGCCCGCCGCCGCCTCCACGCCGTCCTCGTCACGAACGAGGTCGGGATGGGCGTCGTCCCGGAGAGCGCGCTCGGCCGCCTCTTCCGCGACGTGGCCGGCCGCGCCCACCAGCGCCTCGCCCGCGACGCCGATCGCGTCTACCTCGCCGCGCTGGGGTGCGTGCTGCGCCTCCGGCCCGGCCCCGTCTCGCTCGCTCGACCGGAGGACCCGTGACCCTGCTCGAACAGACCCTCGCCGCCATCCCGGAGCCCGACCTCGCCGCCGCCGCGGAGGTGCAGCGGCGGCTCGACGCGAAGACGAAGCCGCGCGGGAGCCTCGGGCGCCTCGAGGAGCTCGCGCGCGTGCTCGCGTCCGTGCAGGGCACGGCGTCGCCGCGGGCGGCGTCGAAGGCCGTCGTCGTCATGGCGGCCGATCACGGCGTCGCCGAGGAGGGCGTCTCGGCGTACCCGCAGGAGGTCACCGCGCAGATGGTCGCGAACTTCGTGCGCGGGGGCGCGGCCATCAACGTCCTCGCGCGGCAGGCCGGCGCGCGCGTGGTGGTGGTCGACATGGGGGTGAAGGCGCCCGTGCCCGGGCTCGACGGCGTCCTCGACCGGCGCGTCGGCCCCGGGACCCGGAACCTCGCGCGCGGGCCCGCCATGACGCGCGACGAGGCGGTGCGGGCGCTCGAGGCGGGCATCGCCGTGGCGACGGACCTCGCCGGGAAGGGCGTGGACGTGGTCGCCATCGGCGAGATGGGGATCGCGAACACGACGGCGGCGAGCGCGCTCGCGGCGGCCTTCACCGGCGCGCCGGCGGCCGAGGTGACGGGGCGCGGCACCGGCATCGACGACGCGGCGCACCGGCGCAAGGTGGACGTCGTGCGGCGCGCGCTCACCGCGAACCGCGTCGATCCGGGCGACCCGCTCGGCGTGCTCGCCGCGCTGGGCGGCTTCGAGATCGCCGGGCTCGCCGGCGTGGTGCTCGGCGCCGCGGCGCGGCGCATCCCCGTGGTCGTCGACGGCTTCATCGCGAGCGCCGCGGCGCTCGCCGCCGCCCGCCTCGCCCCGCGCGCCGCGCGGGCGCTCGTCGCCGCGCATCGCTCGGTGGAGGCCGGCCACGGCGCGGTGCTGCGCGCGCTCGACCTGCGGCCGCTGCTCGAGCTCGACCTGCGGCTCGGCGAGGGGACCGGCGCCGCGCTCGCGCTCCACCTCGTCGACGCCGCGGCGCGCGTGCTCGCGGAGATGGCCACCTTCGATGCCGCGGGCGTCACGGACGCGGGGCGCTGATGCTCGCGGGGCCGCTCCACGCGGCGGCGGTCCTCGCGGCCGCCCTCGCCATCGACCTCGCGCTCGGCGAGTACCCGGCGCGCCTCCACCCCGTCGTGTGGATGGGGCGCGCCATCTCGGCGCTCGAGCGGCGGGCGCCGCGCGCCGGGCGAGCGCTCCCGTTCGCGTACGGCGTGGCGATGGCGGTCGTCGTGCCCGCGGCATTCGCGGGCGGCGCCGCGCTCGCGCTGCGAGCGGCCCGCGCCCACCACCCCGCGCTGTCGTTCGTCGCCGAGGCGCTGCTCCTCAAGGCCACGTTCGCGGTCCGGGCGCTGGGCGAGGCGGCGGCCGCGGTCGCGGTCTCGCTGCGCGGCGGCGACCTCGGCGGCGCGCGCCTCGCGCTGCGGTCGCTCTGCAGCCGCGATGCGTCGGCGCTGGGGGCGCCGCAGATCGCGGCGGCGGCGGTCGAGTCCGTCGCCGAGAACGCCTCGGACAGCGTCGTCGCGCCGCTCCTCTTCTGGGCCGTCCTCGGCGTCCCCGGCGCGATGGCCTACCGCGCGCTCAACACGCTCGACGCGCGGGTCGGCTATCGCGGCCGGTACGAGTGGCTGGGCAAGGCCTCGGCGCGGCTCGACGACGTCGCGAACCTCGTCCCGGCGCGCCTCACGGCCGCGCTCCTCCTCGCGGCCGGCGCGCTGCGCGGCGGCGACCTCGGGCGCGGGGTCTTCACGCTCCTCCGCGACGGCTCGAAGACGGAGAGCCCCAACGCCGGCCGGCCGATGGCGGCGATGGCAGGGCTCCTCGGCGTCGAGCTCGAGAAGGTGGGCTGCTACCGGCTCGGCGGCGGTCTCGCTCCCGCCGGCCACGCCACCATCGCGGCCGCGTGGCGGGTCGCGGCGGTCGCCGCGCTCGGGGCGGCGGCCCTCGCGGCGGCGGCGTCGGGGGTGATCCGTGGCGCGTGAGCTCGCGAGCCCCGCGGCGCGCGTCCACGGCGGGGCGGTCGCGGCGGAGCTCGCCGCGCTCGGCCTGGCGGTGGACGAGGTGCTCGACCTCTCCGTGAACGTGAACCCGTACGGCCCGGCGCCGTCCGTCGTCGAGGCGGCGCGCCGCGCGGCCTTCGATCGTTACCCGGATCCCGCGGCCAGCGCCGTGCGCGAGGCGCTCGCGGCGCGCTGGCGCCGCCACGCCGGCGAGGTGCTCTTCGCGCACGGCGCCGCGGAGCTCCTCTGGGACCTCGCGCGCCACCTCGCGCGGGCGCGGCGCTGCACGCTCGTCGTCGAGCCCGCCTTCTCCGAGCTCCGCGCGGCGATCACGGCGTGCGGAGGCGACGCCGTGGAGTGGCGCGCCGACCCGCGGCGCGCCCTCGAGGTCGACCTCGACGCCGTGGGCCAGGCGCTCGCGCGGACCGGCGCCGGCGCTCTCTACCTCGCCGCGCCGACGAGCCCGGCGGGCGCGGCCGTGCCCGCGGCGGACGTCGCGCGGCTCGCCCGCGCGCACGAGCAGGTGCTCTTCGTCCTCGACGAGTCGTTCCTCGCCCTCTCCGATCGCCACGCCGACGCCGAGGTCGCGCTGCCCTCGAACGTGGTTCGCCTCCGCTCGATGACGAAGGAGCACGCGATCCCGGGGCTGCGCGCGGGCTATCTCCTCGGCCCATCCGCGCTCGTGGCGGCGCTCGACGCCGCGCGACCGGCGTGGTCCACGAGCGCGCCCGCCCAGGCCGCCGCGCTCGCGTCGCTCGGCGAGGAGGCGTTCGTGGCGGCGAGCCGCGAGCGTCTCCGCGGCGACCGCGACGCGACGCGCGCGGGGCTCGCGCGGCTCGGCCTCGCGCCCCTGCCGTCCGTCGCGCCCTACCTCGTGTTCGAGGTGCGGGACGCGGCGGTGCTCCGCCGCCGCCTCCTCGCGCGGCGCGTGCTCGTGCGCGACTGCGCGTCGTTCGGCCTCCCCGCGTTCGTGCGCGTCGGCGCACGGCCCGCACCCGACCGCGACCGGCTCCTCGCTGCGCTCGCACAGGAGCTCCAGATCAGATGACCGCCGCCGTCCTCATGGTGCAGGGCACCGCGTCCTCCGTCGGCAAGAGCCTCGTCGTCACCGGGCTCTGCCGCCTCTTCCGCCGGGCCGGCCTGCGGGTCGCGCCCTTCAAGGCGCAGAACATGGCGCTCAACTCCGCGGTCGCGGCGGACGGCGGCGAGATCGGCCGCGCCCAGGCAGCGCAGGCCGACGCCGCCGGGATCGACCCGACCGTCGACATGAACCCCGTCCTGCTGAAGCCCGAGGGCGACGCGCGCTCGCAGGTGGTCGTGCTCGGGGAGCCGATCGGCAGCCTCCGCGCCGCCGAGTACCACGCGCGGAAGCCGGAGCTGCGCGCGGTGGTGCGCGGCGCGCTGGCGCGGCTCCGCGAGCGGGTCGACCTCGTCGTCATCGAGGGCGCGGGCAGCCCGGCCGAGGTGAACCTCAAGGATCGCGACATCGTCAACATGGACGTCGCGAGGGCCGCCGGATCGAAGGTGCTGCTCGTCGGCGACATCGACCGCGGCGGCGTGTTCGCGGCGTTCGTCGGGACGATGGAGCTGCTCGAGCCCGAGGAGCGCGCGCTCGTGGCGGGCTTCGTGGTGAACAAGTTCCGGGGCGATCCGCGTCTCCTCGAGCCGGGTCTCGAGTTCCTCCGCGAGCGCACCGGGGTCCCGGTGGTCGGTGTCCTGCCGTACCTGCGAGGCCTGCGCATCGCCGACGAGGACTCCGTCTCGCTCGACCACCGCCGCGCGACGCGCCGCGCCGCCCCGGGTGAGCTCGAGATCGCGGTGGTGCGGCTGCCGCGCATCTCGAACTACGACGAGCTCGACCCGCTCGAGCACGAGCCGGGCGTGGTGGTGCGCTACGTCGAGCGGCCGGAGGAGCTGCGCGGCGCCGACCTCGTCGTCCTCCCCGGCTCGAAGAGCACCGCCGCCGACCTCGCGTGGTTGCGCGCGAGCGGGATCGCGCACGAGGTGACCGCGCGCGCCGCGCGGGGCGAGCCGGTCCTCGGGATCTGCGGCGGGTTCCAGATGCTCGGCCGGGCGCTGCGCGACCCCGACGGCGTCGAGTCGCCGGAGCGCGAGGTCGCCGGTCTGGGGCTCCTCCCGGTGGTGACGACGTTCAGGTCCCGCAAGACGACGACGCGCGTCCGCGCGCGGCTCGCAGCGGGGTCGCTCCTCGGCGAGGGCGAGGCGCGCGGCTACGAGATCCACATGGGGGACGTCGAGCGCCTCTCGGGCGCGCCGGCGCTGCGCATCGTGGCGCGCAACGGTGCCGCCTGCGACGTGGACGACGGTGCGGTGTCGCCCGATGGCGCGGTGGTGGGCACGCTCGTGCACGGGCTCCTCGAGGAGGACGCCGTCCGCGCGGCGCTGCTCGCCGGCCTGCGCGCGCGCCGCGGGATCGCCGCTCCGTCGGCGCCGCCGATCCCCACTCGCGACGCCGAGTACGATCGGCTCGCCGACGCGCTCGTCGCGCACCTCGACTGGGAGGTGCTCTGCGCCGCGGCAGGCGTGTCCGTGCCGCGGCCGCCGATGGTGGGCGCGTGAAGCGGCTCGCCGTCGCCGTCGCCTTCCTGACCGCGATCCCGCTGCGCGTCGAGGCAGAGGCGCGCGACGTCGGCCGCGCCGCGCTGTGCTTCCCGATCGTGGGGGCGGCGCTCGGCGCGGTGCTCGCGGGGCTGGGCGCGCTCCTCGGTCGCGCGCTGCCGGCCCCGCTCGTCGCGGTCCTCGTCGTCGCCGCGGGCGCGCTCGCCACCGGCGCGCTCCACCTCGACGGCCTCGCCGACACCGCCGACGGGTTCGGCGGCGGACGCGACGCCGAGCACGCCTTGCGCATCATGAAGGATCACGCCGTGGGGGCGTACGGCGCGACGGCGCTCGTCCTCGCGCTGCTCGTCAAGGCGGCGGCGCTCCACGCGCTCCTCGCCGGCGGGGCGGCGTTCACCTGGCTGCCGATCGCCGGAGCGCTGTCGCGGTGGGTCACCGTGCCGCTGGCGCGGCTGCCGAGCGCGCGCGGGTCCGGCCTCGGCGCGTCGGTGTCGCGGCACGTGGGCGACGTCGAGGTGGGCGGCGCGACGGCGATCGCGCTCGCGGTCTCGCTGGGCGTCGGCGGGCTCCGCGGCGCGGTCGCGGCCCTGGCGGCGTTCCTCTTCGCGGTCGCCTTCGGCGCCCTGTGCCGCCGCCGCATCGGCGGGGTCACCGGCGACACGCTCGGCGCCGCCGCGGAGATCGCGGAGGCGCTCGTCCTCGTCGTGGGCGTCGGGTCGGGCGCGCCGTGATCGAGGCGCTCGCGCTCGCACCTGGCGCGACCCGGCTCGTCCTCGTCCGTCACTGCGAGGCCGAGATCGCGGTGGGCGTGCTCTGCGGCCGCCTCGACCCGCCGCTCTCCCCCGCCGGACGGGGCCGGGCGGAGGTGCTCTCGCAGGCGCTGAGGGCGCTTCCATTGTGCGCCGTGTACGCGAGCCCCGCGCTGCGCGCGGTGGCCACGGCGGAGGCGATCGCGGCGCGGCACGGCCTCGCCGTGGACCGCGAAGTGGGGCTCCTCGAGGTGGACTTCGGCGCGCTCGAGGGGCTCACCTGGGCGGAAGCCGAGGCGAGGTACCCGGACGTCTGCGCCGCCTGGCTC
>JBJMQK010000385.1:0-5264 GCA_045802735.1 Anaeromyxobacteraceae bacterium
GCGGTGTACCGCGACGGCTGCAAGCGCAGCCAGCCGCTCAACACCGGCAAGGAGAAGGCGGCGCCCGCCGTCGCCGCGCCGGTGGCGGAGCGCCTCGCCCGCCGTCGCCTCGCCGACGAGCGGAAGTCGATCACGCACAAGTTCTCGATCGGCGGGCACGAGGGCTACATGACGGTCGGGATGTACGACGACGGGTCGCCGGGCGAGCTCTTCGTCACGATGGCGAAGGAGGGCTCGGTGGTGTCGGGCCTCATGGACAACTTCGCGACCTCGATCTCGATGGCGCTCCAGTACGGCGTCCCGCTCAAGGTCCTCGCCGACAAGTTCAGCCACACGCGCTTCGAGCCGTCGGGCTTCACCGGGAACCCGGAGATCCCGATCGCGAAGTCGATCACCGACTACATCTTCCGCTGGCTGGGGCTCAAGTTCCTGCCGAGCGAGGAGATCGTCCACGTCGAGGAGGCGAAGCAGGATCTCCCGCCGGGCGCGGCGCCGAACGCGCCGAAGCGCGCCTCGGCGCGGCTCGTCGAGCTGTCGAGGCCGATCATCGCCCGGCTGCCGACGCCCGAGGAGGCACATCCGTGGGAGACGGAGGACGCGCCGCCCTGCCCGACCTGCGGCAACATCACGGTCCGGAACGGCGCCTGCTACAAGTGCCTGAACTGCGGCTCGACGACGGGCTGCAGCTAGGCAGGCCTCGAGCCGTCGGCGCGGCGCCGCGCCGCGCCCGACCGTGAACCTCGCGAGCGCCCGGGTCCGCCCGAGCGCTCGCGCCGTGTTGGCGCTTCACGTCGGGCTCGGTCGGAACACCCCGTCCGTGCAGCGCCACGAGCGGGCAGGTTGCCAGGCGCCAGGTCCGGCCGAATGGTCCGGGTGGCCGACAGGTCGGCCGCCGGAGCCCCCCATGAAGAACACGCGTCTCGCCCTCGCTGCGACCCTCCTCGCGCTCGCCGGTTGCCACCACGCCAGCGGCGTGGGCTTCACGAGTCGCATGCCCGACGGTCGACCGCCGTTCGCCGCCGGCGCGCCGGAGGGCTACTGGATCTGGCAGGACGCGCGCGGCTGGCATCTGCGCGCGACCTCGGACGTGCCGCGCCGCTTCCACGGCGTCGTCGAGAGCGTCGACGGGAGCGTCGCGGAGGTACGGGCGGTCGGCGTGCGGCGCGGGGTGAGCCCCGGCGAGGACGCGATCGCGTTCGACTGGCAGTCATCGGGCGCCGAGCAGGGCTTCGACTGGGCCGCCTCGGACGATTGCGCCCGGTTCGAGCTCTACATCGACGGCGACACGCGCCCGCTGCGGGTGTTCCTCGGCGGCGGCGAGCAGAGCCCCGCCCGCGTGCCGTTCGCGGTCTGCCGCTGAGCCGTCTCGCGGTCTCGAACGCAGGAGCGCCGCGCACGTCAGCCGTGCGCGGCGCGTCGCGGTCGCTCCGCTTCAGTCCTCGACGACGATCTTGCCATCGCCCATGCCCATCGCCGAGCAGTGGAACTTCTCGACGCCCGCCTTCTTGGGCGTGATGGTGAGCGTCACCGCCTTGTTGAGCGGCAGCGCGAACTCCTTCACCTTCTCGTCGGGGATGTCGATGTCGGTGATGCAGGTCGCGTCGGTGGTCCGGGTGAACTCGAGCGTCGTCGGCTGACCCTTCTTCACCTTGATCTCGCGCGGGACGAAGCCGTCGTCGGTGACCTTGATGGCGACCTTCTTGCCTGTGTCGGCGGCCGCGGCCGGGGTGGGCGCGGCCCCCAGGCCGGCGAGGGCGAGGACCAGGGCTGCGGCGGTGGCGATGTGGCGCATGTGTTCGTGCTCCTTCGGAAGTGGGCGGTCCACGAATGATAGCCGGACCGCGGGCCGCGCGGGGTTCCCGTGGCGTGCGGCGCGTTCTTGCGAGGCGGCTCGCTGCAGGCAGCACCCGTGCGTGACGCGGACGAGCGTCCGCAAGCGCGGAGGACGGACGATCGGCCGGGCCGCGCATTCACGCGTCAGCGGAACTCGCGCGTGCGGGCGCGGACCGCCTGCGCGAGTGAGAGCGGGGCCATCGTCCGCACCCGCACGTTCACCACCCCCCCGCTCTTCTCCACCCTCCCCTCCGCCTCGATGAACGACGCCCCGCGCACGAGCGGGCGGTGCCGCTCGTAGACGTCGGGCATCACGACGAGGTTCGCGATCCCGGTCTCGTCCTCGAGGCTGAGGAACACGATGCCGCTCGCCGTCGACGGCCGCTGCCGGATGATGACGAGCCCGGCGACCTGCACCTGGGCGCCGTCGCGCAGGCGCGAGAGCTCGCGCGCGCTGCGGATCCGCCGCGAGGCGAGCGTGGGGCGGAGGAGCGCCATCGGGTGGGCGCTCACCGAGAGCCCCGTCGTGTCGTAGTCGGCGGCCACCTCCTCGGCGGCGCTCGACCCGGGCAGCGCCGCCTCCGGTTCGGCGGGGGTGAGGCCGGCGAACAGGTCGCCGGTCCGCGCCGACGGGCCGACGGCGAGCGCGCCCCATACCGCGCGACGGCGCTCCGGCGCGAGGCCGCGCAGCGCGCCGGCGGCGGCGAGCCGCTCGAGCCAGGCCGGCGAGAGCCGCGCGCGCCGCGCGAGGTCGCCGATCGTCGTGAACGGCCGCTCGCGCCGCGCCGCGACGACCGCCTCGCCCACCGTGCGCTGGAGGCCGCGCACCACTCCGAGCCCGACGCGCAGCACGGGGCGCTCGCCCTCGCGCGCGGCGCGCCCCGGCTCGGCGCCCTCGAGGGTCGAGTCCCAGTCGGAGTGGAGCACGTCGACCGGGCGCACCTCGACCCCGTGCCGCTTCGCGTCCTCGACGAGCGTGTGGGGCGCGTAGAACCCCATGGGCTGGCTGTCGAGCAGCGCGCAGGCGAACGCGGCGGGGTGGTAGCGCTTCAGCCACGCCGACGCGTAGACGAGGAGCGCGAACGACGCCGCGTGCGACTCGGGGAAGCCGTAGCCCGCGAACCCGAGGAGCTGCTTGTAGATCTCCTCCGCGTCGGCGCGGGGGATGTCGCGCTCGGCCATCCCTGCAACGAGCCGCGCCTTCATCGCCGCCATGCGCTCGTGGGAGCGCTTGTGCGTCATGACCCGCCTGAGCTCGTCCGCCTCGCCCGGGGTGAACCCGGCGGCGACGACGGCGAGGCGCATCGCCTGCTCCTGGAACAGCGGCACGCCGAGCGTCTTGTGGAGGACGTCGCGCAGCGGCGCGTACGGGTAGCGCACCTCTTCGAGCCCGTCGCGCCGGCGCAGGAACGGGTGAACCATCCCGCCCTGGATGGGCCCTGGGCGGATGATGGCCACCGAGATGACGAGGTCGTAGAAGCGGCGCGGCTTGAGCCGCGGCAGCATCGACATTTGCGCGCGCGACTCGATCTGGAACACGCCGATGGTGTCGGCCTGCGAGATCATGTCGTAGACCGCCGGGTCCTCCGCCGGGATCGTGGCGAGCGAGTCGGGGTGCGGTGTCGCCGTGGCGAGCGCCGGCGCCGGGCGATGCGCGGCGAGGAGCTTCAGGCAGCGCGAGAGCGCGGTCAGCATGCCGAGCGCGAGGAGGTCGACCTTCAGGAGCCCCAGCTCCGCGATGTCGTCCTTGTCCCACTGCACGATGGTGCGGCCCGGCATCGCCGCGGGCTCGATCGGCGCCGTCTCGGACAGCGGCCGCCGCGTGATGACGAAGCCGCCCACGTGGATCGAGAGGTGGCGCGGGAACCCCTGCAGCTCGCGCGCGAGCGCGAGCGTCTGCCGCACCGCCGGCGAGGCGGCGCCGTCGAGGCCGGCGTGGGCGAGGACCTCCGGCGTCACCTCGCCGAGGTCCTCGTAGGCGCCGAGCAGCTTCGCGAGGCGGTCCACCTGTGCGAGCGAGAGCCCGAGGGCCTTGCCCACGTCGCGGAGCGCCGAGCGCGCGCGGTAGCTGATGACCTCGCACACCATCCCGGCGTGGTCGCGGCCGTAGCGCTCGTACACGTACTGGAGGACCTCCTCGCGGCGCTCGTGCTCGAAGTCGACGTCGATGTCGGGTGGCTCGCCGCGCTCCACGGAGATGAACCGCTCGAACAGCAGGCCCATCCGCACCGGGTCGATGGAGGTGATCCCGAGGCAGTAGCAGAGGACGGAGTTCGCGGCGCTGCCCCGCCCCTGGCAGAGGATCCCGCGGGCGCGCGCGAAGCGCACGACATCCCAGACGGTCAGGAAGTAGCTCGCGTACTGGAGCTGCTCCACGAGCTCCAGCTCCTTCGCGATCTGGCTCTCGACGTCCGGCGGCGGCGGCCCGCCCCAGCGCCAGCGCGCACCGTCGTCGACGAGCGCGCGCAGGAGGGCCATGCCGGTGAGCGGGTCGCCGCGGGTCGGGGTCGAGTTCGCGTTGCCGATCGACGTCAGCGGGGGTTCGGGGGCAGAGCCCCCGTTCAGAAGATGCGAAGCCGGCAGCCGCTCGCGAAGCGAGCCAGCGCCAAAGGCGCTGCTGCCGGCGCTGCCGCCGGCGCTGCCGCCGGGCACCGCCGTCGCCGTCGGTGTCGTCGATCCGATCGAGCTCGGCGCGGTCTCACCCGCCGTCGCGAGCACGGGCGGCAGCGGGTGCTCGCCGCGGATCGCGTCGAGACGGAAGGCGCAGGTCTCGGCGATCGCGGCGGCGTTCTCGAGGCCTTCGGGGAAGTCCGGCCACAGGCGCGCCATCTCCTCGGCGCTCTTGAGGGTCCGTTCCGCGTTCGGAAAGAGCCGGCGCCCCGCCTGCTCGACGGTCGCCCCCAGGCGCACGCAGGCGAGGACGTCCTGCAGCGGCTGGCGACCCCGGTCATGGGTGTGCACGTCGTTCGTGACCGCCACGGCGATCCGCAGCCGCTCGCCGATGCCGCGCGCCGCGGCGATGCGCGCCTCCTCGCCGGCGACGTGGTGGCGCGCCACCGCGAGCGCGAGGCGGCGGCCGAACGCGTCACGGAGCCGCGCCGCCGCATCCCCGTCGGCGCCCGGGTAGAGCGCGAAGAGGCCGCGCGCGCGGTCGGCGACGGCGGCGAAGGGGAGGTCCACCCGCTCGCGCCGCGCCGGAGCGGCGCCCGCGCCGGGCGCCGCTCCGCAGTGCGCCTGCGACACGAGCCGGCACAGGTTCGCGTACCCGTCGCGATCGACGGCGAGGAGGACGAGCGGCGTCGCGCGGTGCGGTGCAAGGCCGACGCACGCCAGCTCGGCGCCGAGGACGAGCGGGAGGTCGCACCGCTTCGCCTCGGCGTGCGCACGGACGGCGCCGTACAGTCCGTCGACGTCGGCGAGCGCCAGCGCGG
>JBJMQK010000397.1:0-3254 GCA_045802735.1 Anaeromyxobacteraceae bacterium
GATCAGACCGCCGGCGCGCCGGCGCTGCGCAGGGCGGCGCCGCCGCCGCTCGCCGCGCGCTCGCCGCTCGCGACCTCGCGCGAGAGCCGCGCCACGAGGTCCTGCGAGAACGGCCCGAGGTGCAGGTAGAGCGCCGCGAACGACGCGGTGATCTTGATCGCGCGCGGGTTGTGGACGAGCGTGTCCGCCATGGCGCCCCAGAAGGCGCTGCGCACGGCGGGTCCGCGGCGGCTGAGCCGCGTCGCGATGCGCGCGATGGCGCGGACGTCGCGCCAGACGTGGCGGAGCGGGACGTCGAGGTGCCGCCCGGAGCGATCGAGGTCGCGGCACGCGCGCCGCACGCGGCCGAAGAAGGACGCGGGCGCGTAGATGCGCTCGAGCACCGCGCGGTAGTCGGCGAGGATCTCCTCGCGCGGGCGGGTCGTCACGTAGTTGAGGCCGGAGGTGCACTGGTCGGCGTCGCCGTCCTTCACGGCGTGCGCGTCCTCGCGGAGCCGGCCCTCGGCCTGGAGCCGCCGCGAGAGCTGCGTGCCGGGGAGCGCGTACAGGAGCCCCACCATGCAGACCGGGATGTCGGTCGCCTCGATGCACGCGACCATCGCGTCGGCCATGCTCGCGCGCTCGGTGTCGAACCCCACGATGAACCCGGCGTTCACGAAGATCCCGGCGCGGTGGATCTTGCGGATGCTCTCCGCGATGTCGCGGCGCGTGTTCTGCATCTTGTGGGCGGCGACGAGCGCCGCCGGGTCGGGCGTCTCGATGCCCACGAAGATGGCGAAGAAGCTCGCCGCCTTCATGAGCGCGAGCAGCTCGTCGTCGTCGGCGAGGTTGATGCTCGCCTCCGTCGTGAACTCGAAGGGGTAGCCCCGCTCCTCGAGCCACGTGGCGAGGGCGCGCAGGAGCGGCTTCGCCTTGCCGCGGTTGCCGATGAGGTTGTCGTCGACGAAGTCCACGTGGCCGCGGTGGCCCAGGGCGCGGAGCGCGTCGAGCTCGGCGAGGACCTGCGCGACGCCCTTCGTGCGCGGCTTGCGGCCGTTCAGCTCGATGACGTTGCAGAACTCGCAGTCGAAGGGACAGCCGCGCGAGAACTGCACGCCGACGTGCATGTAGGCGTCGAGCTTCAGGAGGTCGAAGCGCGTCACCGGCGAGCGCGCGACGTCGGGGAACGCGACGGCGGTGTATCGTCCGCGCTCGGCTCCGGCCTCGAAGTCGGCGACGAAGCCGGCGAGGATCTCCTCCGCCTCGCCGAGCACGAGGAAGTCGGCGGCGGCGTACACCTCCGGGCTCGCCGTCGCGTCGGGCCCGCCCACCACCACCTTCTTCCCGGCGGCGTGCGCGCGCGTCACCACCGCGAGCGCGTCGCGCTGCTGCGGCAGCATGCCCCCGGTCATCACCACGTCGGCCCAGGCGAGCTGCGCGTCGGAAAGCTCCTCCACGTTCTCGTCGACGAGCCGCACCTCCCACGACGCGGGCAGCAGCGCCGCCACCGTGATGAGCCCGAGCGGCGTCGCCGAGTAGCGGGCGCCGACCACCTCGCAGGTCTCGCGGTAGTTCCAGAACGACGGCGGCCCGAACCGAGGGTAGACGAGGAGGGCGCGATGGGGGGCGATGGGGGAACCCTTTCCGTGAACGGAGCGGACGAAATGCTCCTATTCGAGTCGCGAGCGCAAGGGGGCGCCTGCCACGTACGAGATCACTGCGCGCCACACGCCCTCGAACTGGGGCCGATCGAAGCCGGTGCCCGAAGCCACCCAGTCGAAGTGCGGCGGCACGTGTGTCGGTCGGTGGAAGTGGCCGATGACGTCGTGGTGGTCCGCCCACACCGCGCCCACGAGGTCGCCCCACAGCTGACTCAGCGTCGGCACGATCCCGTCGTTCGCGGTCGCGTCCGGCACCCGCCCGTAGGTCCTGCGGAACACCGCCGCGTGCTCGGTGGTGAGGCGCGGGCCGCGCTCGCCGGGCGTCCCCGCCGCGAGGCGGTACAGCACGACGAAGAGCGCGTGCGTCGCCTGCGCGTAGCCGTTCAGGCCCGCGCCCACGAGCGAGCGGAGCCCGGGCGGGCGCGCGCGCGTCACGACGCAGCCGTAGCGCACTCCGGGGCGGTCCTGCGTCGACGCGTTGAACAGCTCCATCCCCGCCGGCGTGATCTGCGCCGCGAGGCCCTGGTCGCTGCGCACGTTCCCGAAGAACTCCTCGATGGCGCGGCGGCGCTTCCCGGAGAAGTCGTCGAGGAGCTGGACGAAGAGCTGGTCGATGACGCCCGACGGGCGCGACTCCTGGCGCCGCAGGAGGCGTGCGAAGCGGAGCGCGACGGTGATCGGCAGCCGGCCGGTGCGGAGCGTGTACATCGTCGCGAGCGAGAGCAGCCGCAAAAGCTGCTGGCCGAGGAGGCTGTTGAAGAGGTGGGCGAGCGGCGTCCCGTGGTGCGGCGTCCCGATGGTCACCACGGCCCGCACGCGCCGCGCGCAGCGCTCGACGTCCACCGCCGTCGGGAGGGCGACGTCGGGCGTGCAGAGAAGCCGCGCGTCGAGGCCACCGCTGGAGTGTCCGATGATCGAGATGTCGCAGTCGCTCTCGTCGAGCAGCTCCGACACGGCCTCGGCGAGGAGCGCGGCGCGCCTCGGCAGCGAGGCCGTCGGCTCCGTCCGGGCCACGCGCACCTCGCCATCGACCCCGAGCGCGGGCGCGACCTCCGCGAAGAGGTCCTTCACGTGCCCGAAGTACGCGAAGTCGCCGAGGTTTGCGAAGCCGAAGAAGCCGGGGACGAGGACGACGTGGTGGGGGCGTGCCACCCCGAGGTCTTAATGCGGCGCGTTGGACGGCCGCCCGCCTGCTCGCCTGAAACCGCCTCGAAGACGGCCCGTCCGGGGCTGGGGTCCTACGCCGCAGCCCGTCAAGGTCCTGGCAGATCCGGGTTCAGGAATCATTGATTCTAAAATCGGCCCGCCGCACCGCGTCTCGCCGGCGCGGCCGACAACTCTCACGAAACGAGAACGCGACCATGGCCCAGGAAACGGCGCAGGACCTCGAACTGCAAAAGTCGCGCGACGTTGCAGAGGCCGCGCGAGAGACCGAGTGGCAGGGCGCCGGGTTCATGAAGGAGCTCTTCCTCGGCAAGCTGAGGCTCGGCCTCATCCACCCCTACCCGCTCCCCGGCGAGGACCGCCCGGAGTTCAAGCGGTTCTACGATGCGTTCGAGGCGTTCCTGCGCGAGGAGGTGGACCCCGCGGCGATCGACGAGCGCGGCGAGTACC
>JBJMQK010000403.1:0-3557 GCA_045802735.1 Anaeromyxobacteraceae bacterium
GACGCGATCGCGGTCCGCGCGCGCGGGCGCGGCGCTCCTCGTCCCGAGCGCGGCGCGGTACAGCCGCGCCACCCGCTCGGCCCACGTGGCCACGGAGAGCTCGCGCTCGGCGTACCGCCGCGAGGCCGCGCCGCGCCGCCCCCGCTCGGCCGCCGACCACCTGGCGACCTCGGCGAGCTTCGCCGCCAGCGCCGCGCCGTCGCCGCTCGGGAAGAAGCGGGCTCCCGCGAGCTCGTGCGCCCACTCGACGCCGGGGATGTCGGAGACCACGACGGGGAGGCCGTTCGCGAGCGCCTCGCCGAGCGCGTACGGGAACCCCTCGGCCCGGCTGGCCGAGGCGAAGACGTCGGCCGCCGCGTACAGGTCGCCGACGTGCTCCTGCGGCGGCAGCGTGCGCAACCAGCCGGGGAGGGCGCCCCCGTAGCGCGCCGAGAGGAACGCGTCGAGCTCGCCTCCGCCGACGAGGAGAAAGGCACCCTCGTCGCCGCGCCGCGCCCGCTCGTCCGCGGCGTCGAGCACGACGTCGATGCCCTTGCGCAGCGGCTCCCATCCGAACGCGAGCGTGAGCCGCTCGGCCGGCCCGATCCCGAGCCGCCGGCGCTGCTCGTCGCGGCCGAGGTGCGTCGCGGTCGCGTGCGCCACGTCCACGCCGTTCGGGATGTACTCGGCGCGCCCTGCCGGGAAGCCGTTCCGGATCGCCTCGTCGAGGATCGCCTCGGACACGGCGACGGCGTGGGCGCGGCGCCCGAGGACGCGCGCCTTGAGCGCCTCCTTGACGAGCGTCTTCAGGCGCGGATCGTGCGGCATGGGCGAGTGCATGTGCCACACCACGCCCCGCCCGCGGCGCGCGGCGGCGAGCGCGCACGGCACGTCGTACGTCGCGTAGTGCGAGTGCACGACGGCCGCGTCCTCGGCCTCCGCCATGCGCGCGATCGCGGCGGTGCGCTGGGCGAGCGACCCGTCGCGGCGGAGGAGGTGCACCGGGATCCCCGTCCGGCGCACGGCATCGATCCACGGCCGCGGCGAGTCCGCCTCCGAGAAGGCGAACACGAGCCGCAGCCCCATGGCGCGACAGGGCTCCTCGAGCGCGCGCAGCGAGGCGACGAAGTTCCCCGAATAGGCGCCGCCGTAGTCGGCGACGTGCAACACGGCTCGTTCGAGCTTGCTCTCCAAGCGTCCCCCCTTCGACCTTCCCGCCGGCAAAAGATGCGGCGCGCGGCGCGTCGCGGGGCCCCTGGCCCGTGGCAAGGCCCCAACAAAAACGCCGCCCGGCGGACCGGGCGGCGTGAGACACAGGCGAGGGAGCGAGGGGACTACCGGCTACCCGCCAGCGGACGCCTTCTGGTCGCGCTTCGTGAACGCGGCCTTGAGGAAGTCCTTGTTCATCTTCGGGATGACCTCGAGCGGCACGTGCGCCGGGCAGACGGCCTCGCACTCGCCCATGAGCGTGCAGTGGCCGAAGCCCTCCACCACGTTCTGGCGCGCCATGGCGAGGACGCGGTCGTAGCGCTCCGGCTGGCCCTGCGGCAGGAGGCCGAGGTGCGAGACCTTCGCGCCGGTGAAGAGCGCCGCAGCCGCGTTCGGGCACGCGGCCACGCAGGCGCCGCAGCCGATGCAGGCCGCGGCCTCCATGGCGCGGTCCGCGTTCTCCTTCGGCACGAGGATCGAGTTCGCCTCGGGCGCGGAGCCGGTGCGGGCCGTGATGAACCCGCCCGCCTGGATGATGCGGTCGAGCGCGGTGCGGCTCACCACGAGGTCGCGCAGGACCGGGAACGCCTTCGCGCGCCACGGCTCGAGCCGCAGCACGTCACCGTCCTTGAAGTGGCGCATGTGCAGCTGGCAGACGGTGCCGCCGTGCACCGGCCCGTGCGGCGAGCCGTTGATGAGGAAGCCGCACATGCCGCAGATGCCCTCGCGGCAGTCGTTGTCGAAGGCGACGGGCTCCTCGCCCTTCGTGATGAGATCCTGGTTCAGCACGTCCAGCATCTCGAGGAACGACATGTGCTCGTTGGCGGTGGTCTGGTACCGGACGAAGCGCCCGGGGTCCGCCGCGTTCTTCTGCCGCCAGACGTCGAGTGTCAGCTTGAACGTGCTCACTTGTAGCTCCGGGTCGCGAGCTTGATGTTCTCGAACACGAGGGGCTCCTTGTGGAGGGCCTGCTTCTGGCCCTCGCCCTTCCATTCCCACGCGGCCGCGTAGGCGTACTCCGCGTCATTGCGCTGCGCCTCGCCGTCCGGCGTCTGGTACTCGACGCGGAAGTGCCCGCCGCACGACTCGTTGCGGTGCAGGGCATCCATGCACAGGAGCTCGCCCAGCTCGAAGAAGTCGGCCACGCGGCCCGCCTTCTCCAGCTCCGGGTTGAGCTCGGCGCCGCCGCCGAGGACCTTCACGTTGTTCAGGAAGTCCTCGCGGAGCGCGGGGATCTTCTGCAGCGCGGTCGTGAGGCTCTCCTTCGACCGCGCCATCCCGCACTCCTCCCACATGATCTTGCCGAGCTCGCGCCAGTAGGAGTCGACGGTGCGCGTGCCCTTCGAGGTGAGGAACTTCTCCTGCCGCGCCTTCACCTCGCGCTCGGCGTCCTTGAACGCCGGGTGGTTCACGTCCGCCTTGGTGATGCCGCCGCCGGCGAGGTAGTCACCCACCGTGAGGGGCAGGACGAAGTAGCCGTCGCCGAGCCCCTGCATGAGCGCCGAGGCGCCGAGGCGGTTCGCGCCGTGGTCGGAGAAGTTCGCCTCGCCGCCCACGAACATGCCGGGGATCGTGCTCTGGAGGTTGTAGTCCACCCACAGTCCGCCCATCGTGTAGTGGACGGCCGGGTAGATGCGCATCGGGACCTGGTACGGGTCCTCACCGGTGATCCGCTCGTACATCTCGAACAGGTTGCCGTAGCGCTCCGAGATCGTGCTCTTGCCGAGGCGCTTGATGGCGTCGGCGAAGTCGAGGTACACGCCGCGCCCGCCGGGCCCGACGCCGAGCCCCTCGTCGCAGCGGTACTTCGCCTGGCGCGAGGAGACGTCCCGCGGGGCGAGGTTGCCGAACGACGGATAGACGCGCTCGAGGTAGTAGTCGCGCTCGTCCTCGGGGATCTGGTTGGGCGAGCGATTGTCGCCCTTCTTCTTCGGTACCCAGACCCGGCCGTCGTTGCGGAGCGACTCGGACATGAGCGTCAGCTTCGACTGGTAGTCGCCGGACTGCGGGATGCACGTCGGGTGGATCTGCGTGTAGCAGGGGTTCGCGAAGTAGGCGCCGCGGCGGTGCGCGCGCCAGATCGCCGTCGCGTTCGAGCCCTTGGCGTTCGTCGAGAGGTAGAAGACGTTGCCGTAGCCGCCGGTGGCGAGGACGACCGCGTCGCCCACGTACGACTTGATCTCGCCCGAGACGAGATCGCGCGTCACGATGCCGCGCGCGCGCCCGTCGATGAGCACGAGGTCGAGCATCTCGTGCCGCGCGAACTGCTTCACCTGACCCGCCGCGACCTGGCGCTCGAGGCCCTGGTACGCGCCGAGGAGGAGCTGCTGGCCCGTCTGGCCGCGCGCGTAGAAGGTGCGGGAGACCTG
>JBJMQK010000427.1:0-16117 GCA_045802735.1 Anaeromyxobacteraceae bacterium
GGCGCGCTCCGAGTTCAACGGCGCGGATCCCCTCGGCCAGCTCGATCCGGGCGCGACGGTCGCGCGCGCCGGCGCGGGCGCGGGCGGCGCCCCGGCGCTCGTCGGGATCGCGCCCGTGCACCTCTCCACCGCGTCGCAGGCCGATGGCCCGCCGCTCTCGAACCTCGAGATGGCGTTCACCGGGAAGACCTTCTCCGACCTCGGGCGCAAGATGCTCGACCCGAAGCTCGTGCCGCTCGCGCTGCAGCAGGTCTCGCCGCAGGACGCCGTGCTCGGCGCGATCGCGAACGCGAAGGGCAAGTCGCCCACCGGCGTCGCCGCGGGCTACGCCGATCTCGTGCGCCAGGCGTTCCAGCCGCCCTGGTGGGACGCGAGCGCGTTCGTGGTCGACCTGTCCGGCGCGGCACCCGCGGTGAAGCCCGCCGCCAAGCAGGGCGGGCCGCTCGCGACCGGCGTCTACACCGTGATGGAGTACAACTTCCCGCTCTACTTCGGGTTCGCCATCGCCGAGTACGAGCGCTCGCTCGTGGCGGACGACACGCCGTTCGACCGCTTCATGGACGGGGACGATCTCGCGCTCACCCCGGAGCAGCAGCGCGGCCTCGCGCTCTTCGTCGGCAAGGGACGCTGCGTGAACTGCCACGCCGGCGCGGAGCTGACGAGCGCGTCGATCGGGAACGTGCAGCGCGACGGCCCCATGGAGCGGATGGTCATGGGCGACGGCACCGTCGGCGTGTACGACACCGGGCACTACAACATCGGCGTGCGGCCCACGCGCGAGGACATGGGCGTGGGCGCGTCGATCGGCCCGCTCAACCTGCCGCTCTCCGACACCCGGCGGTTCCAGGGGTGCCTGAAGGCGCAGGTCGCCTCGGGCGCCGATCTCGCGGCGGCGAACGCGACGTGCGGCGTGCCGCCCATCCGCGCGAGGCCGGGCGAGGCGCAGCTCCTGCTCGATCAGGCCGCCGCGCTCCTCGGCAACCCGCCCGACGCCGCAGCGCTGCTCTCGGGCTCGCGCGGGGTCCTCGCCGCCGCCGGCCCCGACCTGCTCGGCGCGCCCGACGTCGCCGCGCCCTCGGCGCAGGACCTCGCGGCCGCCTTCGCCGACCAGCGCAACGCCGTCGACGTGCTCACGCCGCTCGGCCGCGGCGCGGCCCCCGACGTCGCCGCGCAGGTGAACACGCTCCTCACGGCGGCCGGGACGATGATGCCCGACCACGCGCGCGGGGGCGACGCCGACCCGCTGAAGCCCATCGGGCCGCCGCTCGCGCCCGACGAGCGCGTGGTGGCCGACGGCGCGTTCAAGGTGCCGTCGCTCCGGAACGTGGAGCTCACGGCGCCGTACTTCCACAACGGCGGGCAGCTCACGCTCGACCAGGTGGTCCAGTTCTACGACCGCGGCGGAGACTTCGCCGACGCGAACCGCGCCGACCTCGACCCGGACATCTCGCCCATCGGCTTCGCCGCCGACGAGCGGGCGGCGCTCGTCGCCTTCCTGCACGGGCTCACCGACGAGCGCGTCCGCGCCGACAGGGCGCCGTTCGACCACCCCGGCCTGCCGCTCCCGAACGGCGCGTCGGGCGCGAAGCTCGTCAAGATCGCGCCGGGCCAGAAGGCGGCCGAGGACTTCGTGACGCTCCCCGCCGTCGGCGCCGCCGGCACGGCGACGCCGCTCGGCACGGCGCACACGCCGTTCGCGAACTTCCTCGACCCGCTGCAGTGAGCGGCGGGCCGAGGCAGCCCGGCGCGCGCGACCTCACTGCGGGATGACGAGCGCGTCGCCGTCGAACCGGATGCGATCGCCCGCCGCGGCCGTGAGCGGGACCGGCGGCACGTTCGCGGCGGTGAGGGGCGGCGCCGCCCCCGGCGTCCCGCCGCGCGGCGTCGTCCGCACCACCTGGCTCTCGGGCAGGGGCGCCCCGTCCCTGAGGTGCGCGTACATGAGATCCATCGCCTGCACGAAGTAGCGGTGCAGCGGCACGAAGCGCGCGTCGTAGCCGGGGAGCGCCGGGTTGTCGATGAACGCGTCGAAGTGCTGCGCGTTCGTCACCTCGAGGTAGCGCGCCTGGCTCCTCACGCCGTCGGCGAGGTGGTTCTGGGCGATGAACGCGCGGGAGGCGTGGTTCACCGGCACGAGCGCGTCGGAGCGCCCCTGCACGAGGATCGCGGGCTTCCCCCGCAGCCGCGCGCGCCGCAGCACCTCCGCGACGCCCTCCTGGACGCGCTGCGCGTCGTCCGCCGTCGCGCCGCTCGCCGCCTGGCCGTCCGCGAGGGCGCGCAGGCACAGCGCGCCGTCGGCGTCGAGGTCGGCGCTGCCGCTCGTCCTCGAGACGGCGAGCGCGTCGAGGATGGGGCCGTTCAGGGCCCGGTCCTGCACGATGTTGACGCCGCTCGTCGGCGGGATGCCGTTCGAGCTGGCGAAGATGCCGGCGAAGGCGGACGGCGCGGCGGCGACCGGCTTCCCGAACGTCGGGCTCGCCGGCGCGGGATCGGTGGGCGCGAAGGAGAAGCCGCAGACGGTCTCCTCGACGCCGAAGCGGCCGTAGGCGCTCGCGTAGGTCACCGCCACCGGCACGGTGGCGAGCGCGTAGTGCGAGGCGTGGATCGCGTCGCTGTCCGGCTCCCAGCCCGCGGCGTGGAGCAGCGCGAGCGCCTCGTCGGCCTGCGCGGCGAACGCGTCCGAGGTGAGCACGCCGGCGGCGCGCAGGGCGGCGCAGCGGTTCGTCGCGAGCGCCTTCGGGACGAGCGCGAGGCCGGGGGAGGCCGCGTTCGCCGCGGCGTGCGCGGCGCAGGGCTGGAGCAGGTTCGCGCGCGTCGTGTAGTCGAGGAGGGGGCGGCCGTTGCCGGCCACCTCGACCCCGCCGCGCACGATGCGCCGGCGGGCGTCGGGGCGCACCTGGATCTGCGGCTCGCCCGCGACGACGCCCGAGATGAGCCCCTCGCCGTCCGCCTCCGCCGCCGCGAGCGCGGCGCCGCCTCCGTTCGACACGCTCGACGCGATGACGATCGTCTGACCGGGGCGGAACGTGCGGCGCTTCCCGTTGCCCCGGGCCGCAGCGTCGCCGAGCTGCTCGTTCAGCACCGAGAACGCGAAGCGCACCGCGTCGAGCGTGTCCCGTCCCCAGTCCTCCTCCGGGTTCTGCCGCGAGTGCGCGTGCTTGAAGGCGACGCGGTCCGGATCGCGCGCCAGGAACGCGGCGCGCGCCTCGGCCGGGAGCGGGGCCGTGAAGTGCGACGCCGTGCCGGCGGTGCTCGCGTCGGCGCGCTCGCCGGTGAGGAGGTTCACGGTGTCGGTCGCGAGGTCGTGCGCGCCCGTCCCGGTGCCCTTGTCGGTGTAGGCCACGGCGCAGCCGTGCTTCAGCCCCCACTCACCCGCGGTCGCGATCGCGCCGTACACGCCGCGCGAGCCGGACGACGTGCCGGTCACGATGCAGGGCCGCGTCCGGTCGAACGACGCCGGGACCTGGACCATCATCGCGACGTTGCGCCGGCCGCTGCCGTCGTCGGCGAAGGCCAGATACTCGTCGCCCGCGACCTTCCCCTCGCCGAGCGTGGCATTCCCGCTCGCGTCCACCGCCGGCCCGTACAGCGTCCCGTACCCGCCCGCGGGCGAGACGTCCACGAGCGCGCGGTAGTTGTTGTAGATGGCGCGCCGGCGCAGCTCGGCGGCCGTCGGGTGCGCGGCGTCGGCGAAGGGTGGCGGCACCGCCGAGGCGAGGCCGGTCGCGCCGAGCCCGGCGGTGAGGAGGTCGTCCCCGGCGCCGTCGTAGGTCTGGTGCACGACGTCGCCGGCGAACGCCGCCTTCGCATCGACGTCGTCGTCCCTGGGGCCGCCGGCCGCGAGCGTCGCGGCGGCGGCGGCGAGGAGCGCCGCGGCGCGCACCGGCGCGAGGAGGGAAGGTCGCATGCGGTTCTTCTCCGGGTGAGGGCGAGCTGCTCCCTTAGGCGCGCGCGCCGGCACCTCGCGCGTGCCGCGTGGGTGCCGCCCGCGGCGCGTGCGTGGCGCCCGCCACCCCGGACGCTTATCCTCGCGCGCATATGCCGACCCGAGCCATCGCGAGCCCCGCCGCCCCGAAAGCCATCGGACCGTACAGCCAGGCGATCCTGCGCGACGGGCACGGCGGGGAGACGCTCTACGCGTCGGGGCAGATCCCGCTCGACCCCGCGACCGGCGAGCTGGTGATGGGCGACATCGCGTTCCAGACCGAGCGCGTCATGGAGAACATCGCCGCGGTGCTGGCCGCGGCGGGGATGACCTTCGCGAACGTCGTGAAGACGACCGTGTTCCTCGCCGACCTCGGCGACTTTGGGAAGATGAACGAGGTGTACGGAAAGCGGTTCACCGGGACGCCGCCCGCGCGCTCCACCGTGCAGGTCGCGGCGCTGCCGCGCGGCGCGCGTATCGAGGTCGAGGTCGTCGCGGTCGCCGACTAACGCTTCGCCGCGCAGCCGCCCTGAGCGAGGCGGTCGACGGCGGGGCCGAAGTCCGCCTGCTGGCGTCCGCCGAAGTCGGCGGGGCCGAGCGTCGCGAGCGCCGCCATGAAGCGCGGCCAGGTGCGGCACGCGGAGAGGAGCCGTTCGAACGAAGGCCCGCCGCTGTCGTACGCCACGTGACCGGCGAGGGTCGCGTTGTTGAGCGTCCCGGTGACGTGCAGCTCCTCGCGCAGGGCGGCGAGGAGCCGCGCCTTCTCCGCCGCCTTCCAGGCGTCGCTCTCCTCGGAGCGGTAGACCGCGTCGAGGTCGAGGTAGGCGCGGTGCAGCCGGTCGGCGCGGGCGCGGTAGGCGGCCTGCGCCGCGATCCAGGCGCGCGTCTCGGGCGCGTCCGGGCCGACCACCTGGGCGAGCCACGCCGGCGTGAGCCGGTCGGCTACGAAGCTCGCGAGGCTCTCGTCGAACGCCGACTGGTCGTTCACGTAGAGCGTCGCGTGGACGCTCTCGTGGAGGACGGTGTTGGCGAGCTCCCCGAGCGCCTCGTCACCGTCCGTGATCATCGTCGAGAGCACCGGGTCGCCGAGCCAGCCGAGCGTCGAGAACGCGGCGGCGCCGCGCACGTCCACGTCGAGCCCCTCCTCGCGCGCGAGCGCCGCGCCGTAGCGGCGCGCCGCCTCGCGGTCGAAGAAGCCGAGGTACGGGATCGAGCCGACGATGGGCAGGCTCCAGCGCTTCGGCCGGAACGCGAGCGGGGCCGAGCCCTGCACCACCCACACCGCCGCGCCGCGGTGGAGGTCGGCGTAGCGCTCGTACGAGCGGGTGGGCGCGAGGCCGTGCGCGCGCCCGAAGGCCTTCACCACGTGCACGCTGAGGAGGAGCCGGGCGACGCGCCCCGGCGCCGCGTGCGCCGCCACGACGCCGGGGATCGGGCGCGCCGCCGCGAGGAGCGCGTACTCGCCTCCCACGGCCTGCGCGAGGTAACGCGCCGGGAAGCAGCCGGTCGCGAGGAGCGCGGCGGCGAGCGCCGGGAGCGCGCGGGCGCGCGGCGGACCAGGCCGGGGCATCAGCGCGAGATCGCGGTCCGGGGCTGGATCTCGTAGAGCGAGAAGGCCTGCCCGAAGGTGACGAAGAACGCGGCCGGCGCGGCGCCGCCCTGGAGCGGGCGCGTGACGGGGAAGCCCACGTCGATCCGGAAGACGACGCGGTCGAGCTGCGGGAAGAGCACGCGTGCGCCGACGCCTGCGGAGGCCTGCAACCGCGCGTCGCGCCAGCGCTCGAACGCGTCGCCGGCGTCCACGAACGCCACCCCGCCCACCTGCACGGACCCGAGGAGCTGGAGCGCCGGCGAGCGGTACTCGGCATTCGCCGCGGCGACGCTCGACCCGATGACGTACTGCGAGGGAAAGCCGCGCAGCCGGTCGCCGCCGCCGAGCGAGGAGGAGCGCTGGAGGTGGTTCTCGAAGCGGTCGAGGAGCACCGCGTCCACGACGACGCGCCCGGCGCGGCCGCGCGGCGACGCGAGGCGGAGCGTCGCCTGCACCGAGCCGTCGCGCACCTCGCCGCTCGCGGTCTCCACCTCGGCGAGGGGCTCGACGCCGGCGCGCGCGAGGCCGTCGCCGAGCGCCGCGGTGTAGGCGAGGCCGGCGGTGAGCCCGACGAACGTGCGGCTCGCGCCGAGCGCGCCGAGCACCGGGTACACGCGGGCGAACGCCTCCGCGCCGAGGCGGTAGTCCTCCTGCAGCGCGAGCGTCTCGAGGTCGAGGACGCGGAGGTGGTCCGTGCGGTAGGCGCGCACCTGGAGGAACGGGCCGACGCGGTCCTCGCTGACCGGCAGCCGCGTGTCGCGGAACGCCTGCACCGTCGCCGGGTCGAAGCCGGGGAGGGCGGGCAGCGCGAACCTGCTCCTGCGCACGTCGAAGCCCAGGGTGACGTCGCGCTTCGCGGCCCACCCCCAAGAGCGAGTGACCGAGGCGGCGGCGTCGAAGAAGTCGGTCCGCCACGACCACGGCACGCAGCGCGGCGAGGCGACGAGGCACACCGGCCCGCCATCCTGCGTGAACCCGGCGACGCTCGTCCCGCGGTACAGGCGCGTCACCTCGGAGAGCCAGGACACGCCGGCGGCCCAGGCCCACGGCGTGCGCGTCGACCAGAGCGGCTCGGAGACGCCGAGGTCGCCGAACGAGCCCTCGCGCGCCCCGGTGAGCCGGTCGAACGAGAGGCCGGCGTCGGCGGACGCGGCGACGTGGCTCTCGAGGATGCGCGGGACGTCGTACTGCGCGCCGACGCTGTAGGATCGCGGGAGCAGCGTGAAGAGGAGCCCGGCGGTGTGGTGGAGGCCGAGGAAGTTCGTCTCGGCGGGGTTCGCGGAGAGGCTCTCGATCCCCTGCGCCGCGACGGCGATGTTCCAGTTGAGGCGCAGGCTCCACACGTCCTTCGTGACGACCACGAGCCGCACCTCGTCCGGCGTCGGCCCGCGCGCGGCGACGACGAGCACGACCGAGAGCTGCTGCAGCGCCGCGAGGTTCCGCCGCGTCTCGTCGGCGAGCGTCCGGGCGTAGCGGTCGCCGGGGCGCAGGAGCACCTCGCGCAGGATGACCCGCTCGCGCGAGAGCGCGTGGAGCGCGTTCAGGAACCGAGGCGCCGGGTCGCGCTCCTCGATGACCTCGAGGCGCACCGCGTGGACCGACCCGACGACCTTCCCCTCCGGCGCGTCGTCGCGCTCGAGGCCGAGCGCAGCGAGGGCGCCGCGAAGCGTGTCCTCCTCGTACGCGGAATAGCGGAACGCGCGCGTCTCCGGTGCCTCCTCGCCCGTCGCCCGAGGCGGCTCGTCGGCCCGGGCCGCGGCGGCGGCGGAGAGCAGCGCCGCGGCGAGGGCGAGGAGCGGGGAGCGCATCGGCCGCGCATGATGCCACGGGGCGGCGGCGCTGGCGTCGATTCACCCCCGCATCACAGCGCGAACTCGACCGGCTCGGCGCGGCAGGGCGACGTGAACGCGACGCGCAGCCGCCGCTCGCGCGGGAACAGCTGGACCATCGCCGTCGTCTCCGCCGCCGGGCCGTGGCGGCAGACCGTCTCGTCCGTGCCGGCGCCGGTCGCGCCGTGGTCGGCGAACAGCCGCTGCAGCGCCGCCGCGTCGAGGGCGCCGGGCGAGGCCGCGAGGAGCCGCGCGAGGTGGGCGAGCCGCGCCTCCCCCGAGGCGTGCACCCGCCGCCCGCGCAGCGCCGGCTGGTTGTGCCGCGAGTAGACGGCGGTCCGCGGGATCTCCACCTCCCGCAGCGCCGGCACCGCGTAGACGTTGGTGTGGAAGAGCACGTCGTCCGACGGCCCGGCGCGCGTCACCTCGGCGCGGGTGCGCGAGGCCTCGACGCGCACGACGTCACCCGCGGCGTCGGCGAAGGTGAGGATCCCCGCGCCGCCCCGCGGCGTCGCGACGACGAGCGCCGCCGCCTCCGCGGCCGTCGCGCAGCGCTCGAGCGCCATCCCCATGACGACGGTCATCGGCACCGGGTCGCCGCCCGCGTCGCGCGCGTACGCGTAGTTGTACGCGGCCGCGAGGCCGCGCTCGTTCACGCCGTCGATGGCGCCGGCGAGCGGCGCGGCGGTGAACGCCAGGTGGCGGAGGCCCCGCGCCGGACGGCTCTCGCGCACGACGTAGAACGGCTGCGTGAACGGCGGGTAGTCGAAGTTGTGGTGGAGGAGCGGACCGCCACCGGCCGCCCGGGCGCCCCGCGCTGCCGCCGCGGAGCAGGCGCCGGCGGGCGGGACGTCACGCCAGTCGGCGGCGCCGAGGAGCAGCTCGGCCGCGTGCAGGAGGTACCCGTCGGCCGCGGCGAGCCCGGCGCCGCGCGCGATGGCGAGGAGCCGCGCCTGCGCCTCCGGGGCGTGGCGCGCGAGGGCCGGACCGAGGAGCTTCGCGCTGCGCCGCCGCGCGACGAGCGCGAACAGGCGGGCCGGGAGGAGCGCCGGCCGGAGCGCCGCCATCTCGGGGCCCGCGACCATGACCGCGCGCGCGCGCCGCACCTCGGCCGCGAGCGCCTCGCCCTGCTCCGCGCCCATGCGCGCCGGGTCGCCCGCGACGCACAGGAGCGCCGGGGCGCGCGCTACGGCTCGTCGTAGGTGTAGGTCTTCCCGGCGTAGTTCCGGAACGTCCAACGCTTCCCCTCGTGGTTCACCACGTACTCGGGGTTCACCGGGATCTTGCCGCCGCCGTTCGGCGCGTCGACCACGAACTGCGGCACCGCGAGCCCGCTCGTGTGGCCGCGCAGCGCCTCGATGATGCGGATCCCGGTCTCGACCGGCGTGCGGAAGTGGCTGATGCCCTTCGCGAGGTCGCACTGGTAGATGTAGTAGGGGCGGATCCGCATGAGGAGGAGCTTGTGGTTCAGCTCCATCACGGTCCTCGGATCGTCGTTCACGCCCTTCAGGAGCACCATCTGGTTGCCGATGACGCAGCCGGCGTCGGCGAGGCGCCGCGCGGCCTCGAACGCCTCGGCCGTGCACTCCTTCGGATGGTTGAAGTGCGTGTTCACGAAGACCGGGTGGTGCCCGCGCAGCATGGCGACGAAGTCGTCGGTGACGCGCTGCGGGAGCGTCACGAGGTTGCGCGTGCCGAGGCGGAAGATCTCGACGTGCGGGATCGCGCGGAGTCGCCCGAGGATGTAGTCGAGCCGGTCGTCGGAGAGCGAGAGCGGGTCGCCGCCGGAGATGACGATGTCGCGGATCTCGGGGTGCGCCGCGATGTAGGCGAGCCCATCCTCGATCTGCTTCTTCGCCGCGGCGCTCGTCGGGTCGGCCACCTTGCGCTTGCGCGTGCAGTGGCGGCAGTACACCGGGCAGTTGTGCGTCGTGTAGAAGAGGACGCGGTCCGGGTAGCGGTGGGTGATGCCCGGCACGGGCATGTCCCGCTCCTCGGCGAGCGGGTCGTCGAGGTCGGCCGGCGCGATCTGCATCTCGCCCATCGTCGGCACCGACTGCAGCCGGATGGGATCCTGCGGATCGTCCGGGTCCATCAGCGCCGCGTAGTACGGCGTGATGCCCATGTGGAACTCGGCGTCGGTCTCGACCGCCGCCCTCCGCTCCTCCGGCGTGACGCGGATGACGGCGTCGAGCTGGGCGAGGCTCGTGATGCGCTCGCGCTGCTGCCAGTGCCAGTCGTTCCAGACGGCGTCGGGGAGGCCCTTCCAGATGCCGCGCGGCCCCGGCGGGAAGCGCGACAGCACGTGAGGGACGGGGCGCACGGCGTCGGCCGGGCGCGCGGCGCGTGCCGCCCGGCCGTTCGCGACGGTGGCGCTCGTCGGCGCCGCGGCCGGCCCGGCCTGCGCGTCGTCGCTCACCACCGGAAGGGTCGCCATGTTCCCGTCGCTCCTCGGGGAGCCAGCCGCTCGCTCCCGATCTTCTGCATTAACGTCGCCAGGCGCGACCGACACCCGATGTGTCGGCCCCGGACGGCGCGGCAGCCTACCCCGGCGGTCCGACGGGCGCAGCGGCCGAGCGGCCGCATGCGGGCCCTGCCGCCGCCCTTTACTTCGCCGCGTGACGAAAGTAGCTTCCCGCGTCTTTTGCGGAGCGCGATGAGCGGGCGAGAGCTGTTTCCTGGAGTCACCGAGGCGGAGTGGGGCGACTGGCGCTGGCAGCACCGCCACGCGCTGCGCACCGCCGACGACCTCGGGTGCGTCGTCGCGCTCACCGAGGCCGAGCGGCGCGGCCTCGCCGAGACCGCCGGGCACTTCCGCGTGGGCGTCACGCCCTATTACGCGAGCCTCATCGACCGCGACCACCCGTTCTGCCCGGTGCGGATGCAGGCCGTGCCGGTCGCGGCCGAGGCGCACGCCGCGGCAGGCGACCTGCGCGATCCCCTCGGCGAGGAGCGCCACCGGCCCGTCCGCGCGGTCGTCCACAAGTACCGCGACCGCGCCCTCCTCCTCGTCACCGACACCTGCTCCGTCTACTGCCGCCACTGCACGCGGCGGCGCATCACCGGAGGTGAGGAGGGCGCCTTCGACCGCGAGGCGGTGGAGGAGGGGATCGCCTACGTGCGCGCGCACCCCGAGGTGCGTGACGTCATCGTCTCGGGGGGCGACCCGCTCGTCCTCTCCGACGAGCGCCTCGCGGCGCTGCTCGGCGCGCTGCGCGCCATCCCGCACGTGCAGATCCTCCGCCTCGCGACGCGCGCGCCGGTGACCTGCCCGATGCGCGTCACCGACGCGCTCGCGCGGCTGCTGCGCGAGGTGAAGCCGCTCTTCGTCGTCACGCACTTCAACCACCCCAAGGAGTGCACGCTCGAGGCGCAGGAGGCGTGCGAGCGGCTCGTCGACCACGGCGTGCCGGTCGAGAACCAGAGCGTGCTCCTGCGGCGCGTGAACTCCTCCGCGCGCACGCTGCAGCAGCTCTTCGAGCGGCTCCTCACCTGGCGCGTTCGCCCCTACTACCTGCACCAGGGCGACGTCGCCCTGGGCACCGCCCACCTCCGCACGCCGCTCTCGACGGGCGTCGAGATCCTGCGCCAGCTCCGCGGCCGGACGAGCGGGCTCGCCATCCCGCACCTCGCGGTCGACCTCCCGGGCGGCGGCGGGAAGGTGACGCTCGCGCCCGACTGGCGGCTCGAGCGGAGCGCCGCGCCGGAGGGCCCGGCGGGCACGTGGTTCGAGAGCTACCGCGGCGAGCGGTACCTGTACCCGGACGCGCCGGAGGCGGACGCCTCCTGCCCGTACGACGAGGTCTGGCACGCGGGCGCGCCCGCGCACGAGGGCGCATGATCGCGAAGGTCATCGAGACGCTGGCGGTGTTCACCACGGGCGCGATCTCCGCGCTCGGCTACGGCGGCGTCGTGCTGCTCATGGCCATCGAGAGCGCCTGCATCCCGCTCCCGTCCGAGATCATCATGCCGTTCGCCGGGTACCTCGTGTACGCCGGCCGCTTCACGCTGCACGGCGCGGCGCTGGCGGGCGCGGTGGGCTGCATCGTCGGGTCGGTCCCGGCCTACTACCTCGGACAGTACGGCGGCCGGCCGCTCATCGAGCGCTACGGGAAGTACATCCTCCTCTCGCGCCACGAGCTCGACCTCGCCGATCGGCTCTTCGCGCGCTGGGGGCAGTGGGTGGTGCTCGCCGGGCGGCTCCTGCCGGTGATCCGCACGTTCATCGCCTTCCCCGCGGGCGTCGCCCGGATGAACATGACGAAGTTCATCCTGTTCACGTTCATCGGCTCGTACCCGTGGTGCTATGGGCTCGCCTGGGTGGGCCAGAAGCTCGGCGAGCAGTGGGACAAGGACCCGCGCCTCAAGGCCGCGTTCCACCGCTTCGACCTCGCCATCGGGCTCGCGATCGTCGCGGCCGGCGCGTGGTTCGTCTGGCACAAGGTGCGGAGCGGGAAGGCGCAGCGCGCGGCCGCGGGGACGTGACGCGCGCCGTCGTCGCGCTGGCGGTCGTCGCGTGGGCGCTCCCCGCCCGCACCGTCGAGGTGGTCCGCATCGCGGTCGTCATCGGCGCCCCGCGCGTCGAGCTCTCCGCGCCGGGTCTGGCCGTCGCGCCCGCCGGCAGCGATGCGGCCCCGGCCCGCGTCGGCGATCGCGGCGAGGTCGCGCGCGCCGGCGATGCACTCGTCGTCAACGGCGCCCGCCAGGACGCCCCCGCGCTCCTCTTCACCGCCGCCGGGCCGATCCGCGTCGGCGCGCACCTCCTCGCGGGCGAGGTCGAGGTCCGGCGCGGGCAGGCGACCGGGCTCGACGTCGTGCACGCGATCCCGATGGAGGACTACGTCGCGGCCGTCACGGCATCGGAGATGCCCGCGTCCTTTCCGCCCGAGGCGTTGCGGGCGCAGGCCGTCGCGGCGCGGACCTTCGCCATCCACAGGAAGCTCGAGGCCGTCGCCGACGGGCGGCCGTGGCACGTCGGCGCGACCGTCCTCGACCAGGTGTACCGCGCCGCCCCGGTCGATCCCCGCGCGCGCGCGGCGGCTGACGCGACCGCCGGGCTCGTCCTCGCGCACGACCACGTGCCCGTCGAGGCCTACTTCCACGCCGCGTGCGGCGGCCATACCGAGCGCGGCGCGGAGGCGCTCGGCCGCGACCTGCCGTACCTCCAGTCCGTCGCCTGCGACCGCTGCCGCGCCGCCCCGCGCGCCCGCTGGACGGTGCGCGTCGGCGGCGCCGAGCTGGGCCGCGTCGCGGCGCTCGGCGCGCCGGCGAGCGGGGCGCGCGTCCTCACGCGGACCTCGTCGGGCCGCGCCGAGCGCGTCGAGGTCTCCGCGCGCGGGCGCAGGGTCGCGCTCGGCGCGGGCGACCTCCGCCAGCGCCTCGGCTTCGCGCGGCTGCCCTCGCTCCTGTTCGACGTGCGCGCCGCCGGCGGGGACGTCGTCTTCGAGGGGCGGGGCGCTGGCCACGGCGCGGGGCTGTGCCAGTGGGGCGCGGCCGGGTTCGCGCGCGAGGGCGCCACGTTCCGGGACATCCTGGCGCGTTATTACCCGGGGACGGAACTCCTCCGGATGTATTGACGGACGCGGCGAGGCCGCGCGATGAAGCTCGCAGACTTCGACTACGCGCTCCCCGAGGAGCTCATCGCGCAGGCGCCGCTCCCGCGGCGCGACGACTCGCGCCTGCTCGTCGTGCCCCGCGGCGCGGGCGCGTTCGAGCACGCCCGCTTCACCGACCTCCCGCGGCTCCTCCGCGGAGGGGACCTGCTCGTCCTCAACGACACGCGCGTCATCCCGGCGCGCCTCGTCGGGCACAAGGAGAGCGGCGGCCGCTGCGAGCTGCTCCTCGTCGAGCCGCTCGCGCCCGGAGACGACGGCCGCGCGCGCTGGCGCGCCATCGGCCAGGCCTCGAAGCCGCTCCGCGCCGGCGGCCGCGTCCGCTTCGGCGCGCTCGAGGCGACCATCGAGGCAGCGGAGGGGGAGGGCTTCTTCGTCGCCGCCTTCGAGGTGCCGCCGGGCGGGTTCGATGCGGCGCTCGAGCGCGAGGGGCGCCTCCCGCTTCCGCCCTACATCGGCCGCGACCCGGGTGCGGAGGACCGCGAGCGCTACCAGACCGTCTTCGCGCGGGCGCCGGGGAGCGCCGCCGCTCCGACCGCGGGGCTCCACTTCACGGAGGCGCTGTTCGACGCGCTCGCCGCGCGCGGCGTCGAGCGCACCGCGGTCACGCTCCACGTGGGACCCGGGACGTTCCTGCCCGTCCGCGTCGACGACGTCTCGGCGCATCGCATGCATGAGGAACGGTACGACGTTCCTGCCGCTGCGTCCGAGGCCTTCGCCGCGGCGCGGGCGCGGGGAGGGCGCATCGTCGCCGTGGGCACGACGGCGGTGCGGACGCTCGAGAGTGCCTACGACGGGGGAGGCCTGACGGTGGGTCCGGGGCGAACCAGCATCTTCATCACCCCAGGTCACCGGTTCATGGCCGTCGATGCCCTCGTCACAAACCTCCACCTGCCTCGCTCTACTCTCCTGATGCTCGCCTGCGCGTTCGGCGGGCGGGAGAGAGTGCTCGGGGCCTATGGCGAAGCCGTCACACGTCGCTACCGCTTCTTCAGTTACGGCGACGCCATGCTTCTGGAGTGAGCGCGGAACGGCGGCGATGGGCCTCGGCCAGCGAAAGATCCACAGCGTCGTGCTGAACCTCGACCCTGCGCAGTACCTCTCCGGCTGGCGCGCCGAGCCGGGGACGCTCTTCCTGCCGACGGTCTCGGAGGGGCGAGTCGGCGATCACGTCGCCGCGCGCATCGGGCTCTTCGGCCACGTGATCCGGGCCACCGTCTTCGGGCAGGTGGCGCTCGTGCGGCGCGTGGGGCGGCCGGCGCTGCCGCCGGGCGTGGAGCTCAACATCGACCGCACGAGCCTCCCCGCGGCGCGGTTCCTCGCGCTCGCGGCGCGCGGAGAGCAGATCCATTACCGCGAGCGCGCGCCGCGCTTCCTCGCGGCGCGGCCGCTGCGCCTCGTGCGCGACGGGGGCGAGCAGGTGGCGCTGACCCTCAACGTCTCGGAGGGCGGCTGCGCGCTCTCCTGGTCGGGCCCGCTCCCGCTCGTGGGCGAGGTGCTCTCCGCCAAGGTGGGCGAGGGGATCTTCGCGGCCGGGGTGCGGCTCGTGGTCTGCTGGAACGCGCCGGGCGGCGTGCTCGAGCGGAGCGTCGGGCTGCGCGTGGTCGCCGAGGGGCGCGGCGCGCGCGCGTGGCGCAGCGTCGTCGCCGAGGCCGAGCGGACGGGCGCCGCCGCAGCTTGACACCCGCCGGGCGCCGGGCCAAACCCGGCCGGTGATCCACTTCGAGCTTCTGGGTACGGACGGCGCCGCGCGGCGCGGCCGCCTCCGCACCGCGCACGGCATCATCGAGACGCCGGTGTTCATGCCGGTCGGCACCGCCGCGACGGTGAAGACGCTCTCGCCGCGCGACCTCGAGGAGCTCGGTGCGGGCATCGTCCTCGGGAACACCTACCACCTGTTCCTCCGCCCCGGGCACGAGCGCGTCCGCCGCCTCGGGGGGCTTCACCGCTTCATGGCGTGGAACGGCGCGCTCCTCACCGACTCCGGGGGGTTCCAGGTCTTCAGCCTCGGTCAGGGCGCCCTTCGACTCCGGTCTGCTGCGCAGCCCTCCGCTCAGGGTGAGCGGACCGACGGCCTCGTCAAGATCACCGAGGACGGCGTGGAGTTTCGCAGCCACCTCGACGGCGGGCGCCACTTCCTGTCGCCGGAGCGCGCGATCGAGGTGCAGGAGGCGCTCGGCGCCGACGTGATCATGGCGTTCGACGAGTGCCCGCCGTCGCTCGCCGATCGCGCCTACCACGAGGCGTCGCTCGCGCGCACGCAGCGCTGGCTCGTCCGCTGCCGCGACGCCTGGCACCCGGACGGCCCCTCGTCGCTCTTCGGGATCGCGCAGGGTGGGCTCTTCCCGGACCTGCGGCGGCGCGCCATCGAGGACGCGGCTGCGCTCGACCTGCCCGGCTACGCGCTCGGGGGCTACGCGGTCGGGGAGGAGCCGGAGGAGATGTGGGCGGGCGTCGCGCGCGACGCGCCGCTCCTCCCGCGCGAGAAGCCGCGCTACCTCATGGGCGTCGGCACGCCCGAGGACCTGCTCGCCGGCGTCGCAGCCGGCATCGACATGTTCGACTGCGTGCTGCCGACGCGGTGCGCCCGGAACGGCCTCCTCTTCACGAGCGAAGGGCGCCTCACCATCCGCAACGCCGCCCACCAGGACGACGAGCGGCCCGTCGACCCCTCGTGCGCCTGCTACACCTGCCGGACGTTCTCGCGCGCCTACCTGCGCCACCTCTTCAAGTGCGGCGAGGTCCTCGCGCTCCGCGCGAACACCCTGCACAACCTCCACTACTTCCTCGGGCTCATGGCAGGCGCCCGCGAGGCCATCGCCGCGGGGCGCTTCGATTCGTGGCGGCGCGAGCGCCTCGCCGGCTGGCGCGCGGCGGGAGACGCCGCGGCGCGCGGAAGATAGGGGTTGCCGCGAGCGTTGGACTCCTGCCAAAAGACAGCGGTTTTTCCGCTCCCCACGGAGATCGAATGCACCCCCTCTTCCACGCGTTCCTGTCCCAGACGGACGGCGGCGCCGCGAGCCCGTTCGGAATGGGCTCGCCGCTCCTCATGGTCGCGCTGATGTTCGGCGTCTTCTACTTCGTGCTGTGGCGGCCGCAGGCGAAGGAGCGCAAGAAGGTCGAGACCTTCCGTCAGAACCTCAAGAAGGGCGATCGCGTC
>JBJMQK010000521.1:0-3402 GCA_045802735.1 Anaeromyxobacteraceae bacterium
GCTCCAGGAGTCGGGCCAGACGAAGGTCGACGCGGTGAAGAACGCCGCCGTGACGCGCCTGCGGCCAATCCTCATGACGAGCGTCGCCACCGTCTGCGGGCACTTCCCGCTCACGCTCGTCACCGGGCCCGGTGCCGCGGCGCGCAACAGCATCGGCCTCGTGCTCGTGGCGGGCATGGCGATCGGCACCGCCTTCACGCTGTTCTTCGTACCCGCCATCTACCTGCTCATCGCGAAGGACCACCGCGCGGTGCGGGCGGTATCGGCTCGACCGGTCGAGGGCCAGGCCGCCGCGTCGAATTCTTAGACGCCCCGTTTGCGTCACGCCGCGGCGCCGGCAGCCCCTTGCCCGGGTCCGGGCCTGTCTGTCAGAATCCGCGCCTTCTTTCCGACTCCCGCACACACGACGGTCCCCGTGCCGAAGGGCACGCAGGGGCGGTTCGCACGCCGTGACGTGGCAGCACTCTCTGGCCCTATCGCGAGGACACCAAACGCATGCCGACGAAAGCGATCAAGCCCATCCTGACGAACCCCCTCGATCCACCTGAGAAGGTCGAGTTCAACATCCCGGGCGAGATCAGCCAGGCGGCGGGTCCGTACGAGGAGGCGATGAGGGAGGGGTACGACCTCATCCAGCGCCCCATCCGCTCCGTCGCCATCGAGCAGATCGAGAAGCAGCACGCCAAGCGGCGCATGACGGTGTGGGAGCGGATCCGCGTCCTCACGGACAAGGAGCCGAACGTCCTCTACCAGAACTGGGGCAAGAACCTCGACGGCGCCTCGCTCGTCACCGCGATCCTGAACGTCGACGGGCGCGACGTCGCCTGCTACGGGCACGACTTCACCGTGCGCGCGGGCTCGATGGACGCGACGAACGGCAACAAGCTCGCGCGGCTCTTCCGCATGGCGGGCGAGAAGGGCATCCCGCTCATCGGGATGAACGACAGCGGCGGCGCCTACGTGCCGGCCGGCGTCGGCGGGCTCGACGGGTACGCCGAGGCGTTCACGGCGCTGCGCAAGATCAGCGGCGTGGTGCCGTCGATCATGTGCATGTTCGGCTTCAACGCCGGCGGCGGCTCGTACCTGCCGCGCCAGGGCAGCTTCGTCATCCAGCCGGCCGACACGTTCTTCGGCCTCACCGGCCCCGGCGTCGTGAAGTCGGTGCTCGGCGAGGACATCTCGCCCGAGGATCTCGGCGGGCCCAAGGTCCACGGCAACTCCGGCGTCGCCGACCTCACCGTCGCGGACGAGCTCGCCGCGCTCCGCCAGGCGGTGCGCATCCTCGGCTACATCCCCGACAACAACTCCATGGCCGCGCCGTTCCAGCCGACGAGCGATCCCCTCGAGCGCAAGACCTGGGAGATCAACACGCTGCTCAAGAAGGCGTTCAACTCGCCGACCGGATTCAACACGCCGTTCGACGTGGGGATCGTCATCCAGCAGATCTGCGACTACGGCGACTACTTCGAGCTGCAGCCGGATCGCGCCAAGGAGGTCGTGACCGCCTTCGGACGCCTGGGCGGGCACGTGGCCGGCTTCGTCGCGAACAACAGCGCCGTGGGCTCGGGCCAGATCGACTGCGACTCGTCGACGAAGATCGCGCGCTTCGTGCGCTTCTGCAACGTCTACAACATCCCGATCATCTTCATGGAGGACACGACCGGCTTCCTCCCGGGACGGGAGCAGGAGGCGCGCGGGATCGTGCAGGCGGGCCGCTCGATGCTCGACGCGATCGTCGACGTGCGCACGCCGCGCATCCTCCTCATCCTGCGGAACGCGTACGGCGGCGCGTACGCGTCGTACAACAACTACGCGACCGGGGCCGACCTCGTCCTCGCGCTCCCCACCACCCGGCTCGCGGTGATGGGGCCTGCCGGCAAGGAGTTCGTCTACAAGGACGAGCTCCGCAAGATGCGCGCGCAGGCCGCCGAGATGGCGAAGAAGGGCACCTCCCAGCGCACCGCCGCCGGCATGGAAGGCGACGCGGCGAAGAAGGACTCCGACAAGGAGGCCGCCGAGTGGCTGAAGGCGCAGGAGGGCGCCCTCAACCGGCGGTACGAGCGCGAGCTCATGAACCCGAAGGAGGGCCTGGCGCTCGGCTCGATCTCGTCGATCGTGATGCCCACCGACCTGCGCAAGGTGCTCGGCGAGAACCTCCGGTTCCTGCTGCGGCACTACAAGCCGTCGCCCATGGGCGGCCCGCAGCGCGAGTTCCACTAGCCGAGCGGCACGACCTCTAATCTTTGACCGGAGACTCAAGACCGATGCCTGCCAGCTATTACAAGACGAACCCGCTCGTTCACCGCGACCGCCGCCTCGCCAACTCGCCGTCGGAGTGGGTGCGCTCGTTCCGCTGCGAGGACCTGAAGCCGCTCATCGTCTGCCGCGGCCCGATCCGCAAGGAGGCGATGGACACGTTCGACGAGATGGGGATGACCCACTACGGGATCCTCGTCTCGGAGAAGGACTCGATCGTCTACCCGAACGCGCTCGCGCCCGAGCTGCGCCAGCTCACCGACAACCGCCGCGTCCACCGCGTGCCGGACTACACCGGCGCGTCGAAGGAGGAGCGCGTCGAGCGGATGAACCAGATCGTCCGCATCGCGCATGACAACGGCTACGACTCGATCTTCGCCGGCTACGGCTTCATGGCCGAGGACGAGGAGTTCGTCGCCACGATCGAGAAGGCGGGCCTGAAGTTCCTCGGCCCGAACTCGGGGACGCAGGCGCGCGCCGGCAAGAAGGACGAGGCGAAGCGCACGGCGCTCGAGGTGAAGGTCTCGGTGACGCCCGGGGTGAACAACGTCACGGCGCGCACGCTCGTGAAGAAGTACGACTCGCGCAAGAAGCTGCTCCTCGCGGCCGAGGCGCGCGAGCTCCAGATCGACCCGAAGGTCCTCGCGAACGAGGCGCTCCCGCTCGAGGAGCTGGCCGATCAGATCCTCATGGCCTCCTACGCCAAGGGGATGGACCTCTACAGCGTCGAGGAGCTCGGTGCGCAGGTGCGCTTCGAGGTCGTCGACATGTTCAGGAAGTACCCGCGGAGCCGCGTGCGCCTCAAGGCGATCGGCGGCGGTGGCGGCAAGGGCCAGCGCATCCTCGGCGCGTCGCTCCTCACCGCGGAGAACATCGACGACAAGGCCATCGAGGCGGCGGCGGCGGACGCGCCCACGCTCGTCCGCGAGATCCTGAACGAGGTCAAGGCGACGGGCGTCGGCGACAACAAGAACGTCCTCATCGAGCTCAACATCGAGCAGACCCGCCACAACGAGATCCAGCTCCTCGGCAACGGGACGTGGTGCGTCTCGCTCGGCGGGCGCGACTGCTCGCTGCAGATGCACGAGCAGAAGCTCCTCGAGGTGTCGGTCACGCAGGAGAGCCTCGCCGAGGCCATCGCGCGGG
>JBJMQK010000525.1:0-3908 GCA_045802735.1 Anaeromyxobacteraceae bacterium
CTCTCCCCGGGCCTGCTCAGGGTGACCTCGCAGCGCCCCGACCTCGGCGACGCGAAGGAGGAGGTGCCGGTCGAGTACACCGGCGAGAAGCTCGCGATCGGCTTCAACGCCCGCTACCTCATCGACATCCTCGGCGCCCTCGCCACGCTCGAGGCGGTGGCCGCCCAGGACGTCGTCGTCGAGCTGTCCGACGACCTCTCGCCCGGCGTCGTGAAGCCGGCGGGCGAGAGCGCGACGCAGTTCACCGCCGTCGTCATGCCGATGCGCATCTGACGCCGCGACCGCGGCGGGAGCGGACACGCCTTGCGGCTCGTCGCGGTCGACGTCGAGGAGTTCCGGAACGTCGCGCGCGCGCGCCTCGAGCCGTCGCCGCGCGCGACGATCCTCGTCGGCGAGAACGGGCAAGGGAAGACGAACCTCCTCGAGGCGATCTTCTTCCTCGCGACGCTGAAGCCGCTGCGCGCCGCGCGCCTCGCCGAGCTGGTCCGCTTCGGAGCCGAGAAGGGCACCGTCGGCGCCGACGTCCTGGGGGCGGGCGGAGTGCGGCGCGTCGCGGTGGAGGTCCAGGCCGGCGAGCGCACCGCCTACCTCGACGGGAAACCGCAGGAGCGGCTCGACGCCTACTTCGAGGGCCTCGCCGCCGTCTGCTTCTCGCCCGACGACCTCCTCCTCGTGAAGGGTGGCCCGGAGGGCCGGCGCCGCTTCCTCGACCGCGCCGCCTTCAACCGCTGGCCGGCGGTGCTCGGCGAGGCGCGCGAGTACGTGCGGGCGCTCCGGGCGCGGAACGCGGCGCTGCGGGCGGCGCAGCCCGACGTCGAGGCGAGCTTCCGGGTGCCGCTCGTGCGCGCGGGGGCGCGGCTCGTGCGGCGCCGGCGCGAGCTCCTGCGAGAGCTCTCCCCGCGCGTGGAGGCCGCCTATTCCTCGATCTCCGGTCCAGGCGCGCCGCTCGCGCGCCTCGCCTACCGGACCGCCGCCGGCGTGGACGCGGACGGCGGCGAGGATGCGGTGGCGGCGTCGCTCGACGCGGCGCTCGCGGGCCGGCTCGAGCGCGACCGCGAACGCGGCTACACGTCGGCCGGGCCGCACATGGACGACCTCACGCTCGCGCTCGACGCCCGCGGGGCGCGCCCGTTCGCGAGCCAGGGCCAGCAGCGCGCGCTCGTGCTCGCCCTCAAGATCGCCGAGATCGAGAACCTCCGCGACGCGCTGGGCCGGCCGCCGCTGCTGCTCCTCGACGACGTCTCCTCCGAGCTCGATCCGACGAAGAACCGGTACCTCCTCGAGTACCTCGCCGGGCTCGCCGGACAGGCCATCCTCACCACCACCGACCGCCGTCTCCTCGACCCCGCGGCGGGAGCCGAGACGGCGTTCTACAGGGTGGCGGCGGGGGCCGTGGAACGACTCGATTAGCCCTGTGTTTTCGCTCAGTTGAGAAGCGGTTCGCACCCCACTTCGCGCTTGCCGCACCGGGGTGGCCCTGCTATAACGTAGGGCCCCTAAGAAGCTGAATAAGCTCGGGAAAAGTGAGGTCCCCCCTGGAGACCGCGGAGAAGAGCGTGACCACGCCCGTCGTGGGCGGGAGCGGCGCGAACGGCGCCGAGGCCTACGGCACCGGCGACATCAAGGTGCTGGAGGGCCTCGAGGCCGTGCGCAAGCGCCCGCACATGTACATCGGCGACCTGGGCGAGCGCGGTCTCCACCACCTCGTCTACGAGGTCGTCGACAACTCGGTCGACGAGGCGATGGCGGGGCGCGCGAACCAGATCGACGTCACGATCCACTCCGACAACTCGGTCACGGTCGTCGACAACGGCTCGGGGATCCCCGTCGGCCCTCACCCCACCGTGAAGGGCATGGACACGCTCGACGTGGTCATGACGAAGCTCCACGCCGGCGGGAAGTTCGAGTCGAACGCGTACAAGGTGTCGGGCGGCCTGCACGGCGTCGGCGTCACCTGCGTGAACGCGCTGTCCGAGTGGCTCAAGGTCGAGGTCTACCGCGACGGCAGGGTCTGGGCGCAGCGCTACGAGAAGGGGCAGCCGCAGGGCAAGGTGGTGGCCATCGGCGAGACGCAGCGCCGCGGCACGAAGGTCACCTTCCGCCCCGACTTCGGCATCTTCGAGGCGCGCGAGTTCAGCTTCGAGACGCTCTCCGGGCGCCTGCGCGAGCTGGCGTTCCTGAACGCCGGGCTCACCATCACGGTCGAGGACGAGCGCACCGGCAAGCGCCACGAGTTCCTGTTCAAGGACGGCATCCGCGAGTTCGCGCGGTACCTCAACAAGAGCCGCGAGGTGCTCTTCGATCCGCCGATCCACCTGCGCGGCGAGATCGAGACCGAGCGCGGCACCGCCACCGTCGAGATCGCCCTGCAGTGGAACGACGCCTACGACGAGAACGTCTTCGCCTTCGCGAACAACATCCACAACCACGAGGGCGGCACCCACCTCATCGGCTTCAAGACCGCGCTCACCCGCACCATCAACGCCTACGGCACGAAGAACAACCTCTTCAAGGACCTGAAGGACGACCTGCCGACGGGCGACGACATGCGCGAGGGGCTCGCGGCCGTGATCGCGCTGCGCCTCCCCGGCGCGTCGTTCGAGGGCCAGACGAAGACGAAGCTCTCGAACAGCGAGGCGAAGACGATGGTCGAGCAGATGCTCAACGATCGCCTCGGCGCCTGGCTCGAGGAGAACCCGCCGCTCGCGAAGCGTGTCTGCGCCAAGGTGGCCGACGCCGCCCGCGCGCGCATCGCGGCGCGGAAGGCGCGCGAGACGGTGCGGCGGAAGGGAGCGCTCGACGGCGCGTCGCTGCCGGGCAAGCTCGCCGACTGCCAGTCGCGCGATCCCGCCGAGTCGGAGATCTTCATCGTGGAGGGCGACTCCGCCGGCGGCTCGGCGAAGCAGGGGCGCGACCGGCGCATCCAGGCGATCCTCCCGCTGCGGGGGAAGATCCTGAACGTCGAGAAGGCGCGCTTCGACAAGATGCTCTCGTCGAACGAGATCGTGACGATGATCACCGCGCTCGGCACCGGCATCGGTCCCGAGGAGTACGACGTCGCGAAGGTCCGCTACCACAAGATCGTGATCATGACCGACGCCGACGTGGACGGATCGCACATCCGCACGCTGCTCCTCACCTTCTTCTTCCGGCAGATGCCCTCGCTCATCGAGAAGGGCTACCTCTACATCGCGCAGCCGCCGCTCGACCGCCTGCAGAAGGGCAAGAAGGAGCAGTACCTCACGGACCAGGCCGACCTCGACGAGGTCCTGCTGACGCTCGGCACCGACAAGGCGAAGCTCGTGTCGGGCGAGACGGTGATCGCGGGCGGAGATCTCAAGAAGCTCGCCCAGGACGCCATCGCCTACCGCGCGCTCCTCGACGGCGCCGACCGCCGGCGCGACAAGCGCGTCGTCGACGCGGCGATCCAGCTCGGCGACCTCGACCTCGCGCTCCTCAAGGACCACGCGGCGCTGAAGGAGCAGCCGGAGAAGATCTTCGCGCGCGCGCAGAAGATGTTCCCCGACCTCGAGGTGAAGGTCGCGCGCATCGAGCGCGACGTGGAGCACGACTGCGACGCGCTCGTCTTCGAGACGACCGTCGCGGGCGCCTCGCGGCTCACGCGGCTCGACTTCGACTTCCTCTCCGGCGCGGAGTGGGGCGAGCTCTCTGCCCTGCACGCGGCGGTCGCCGAGATCGGCGCGGGGCCGTACCAGCTCGAGCTCGACGGCGGCCCGCAGGAGGTCGACGACGTGTTCGAGGCGGTGGAGGCGCTGAAGCGCGCCGCCAGCGCCGGGCAGACGATCCAGCGCTACAAGGGCCTCGGCGAGATGAACCCCGAGCAGCTCTGGGAGACGACGATGGACCCGTCGAAGCGCACGCTCTTGCAGGTGCGCGTCGACGACGCC
>JBJMQK010000651.1:0-5488 GCA_045802735.1 Anaeromyxobacteraceae bacterium
CGGGTGGCAGATTCGGCGCCGTGCGCGAACAGCTCTACGAGAAGGTCCCGTTCCGGCATTCCGAGATCGAGCACCGCTACGGCCCGAACGTCCACATCCTCGCCAACCCGTACCTGCTCTCGCAGCTCGCCCAGCTCTGCGCCAAGGAGACGATCCAGCCCGCCCTCAACCGCCTGGTCGTCGACATCTACGCGCGCCTCCTCGAGGACGTCATGAACGCGGAGTTCCCGCGCGTGATCACCGAGGTGCCGACGCGGATGATCGACGTCACCCCGGCCGGCGTGTTCCGGGGCGAGGTGCTCGACCGCTCGGCGCGGGCCGTCACCGTGAACATCGCCCGGGCCGGCGCGATCCCGTCGCAGACGGTCTACGACCTCCTGAACGTCGCGCTCGACCCGCGCCACGTCCGGCAGGACCACATCATCATGAGCCGGATGCTCGGCGCGGAGTCGCAGGTGGTCGGCGCCGGCATCGGCGGCATGAAGATCGGGGGCGACGTCGCGGACGCGTTCCTGCTCTTCCCGGATCCGATGGGCGCGACCGGCTCCTCGCTCTCCGAGGCGATCGGCACCTACAAGAAGGAGGTGCCCGGCGCGCCGCGCCGCATCATCAACCTGCACCTCATCGTCACGCCCGAGTACCTGCGCCGGATGACCGCCGACCACCCCGACGTCCTCGTCTACGCCGTGCGGCTCGACCGCGGCCTCTCCGCGCCCGACGTGATGGCCACGGTGCCGGGCACGCGCTGGGCCGACGAGCGCGGCCTCACGGACCACCAGTACATCGTGCCGGGCGGCGGCGGCTTCGGCGAGATCATGAACAACGCCTATGTCTAGCGATCGCGGCAGGCTCGACGACACGCAGCTCGAGGTGATGTTCACCGAGGCGCAGCTCCGCGCGCGCATCGCGGAGCTCGGCGCCGACATCGCCCGCGACTACGCTGGGAAGCCGCTCAAGCTCGTCGGCGTGCTGAAGGGCAGCTTCATGTTCATGGCCGACCTGGCGCGCGCCATCGACCTGCCCATCAAGGTGGACTTCATCGGCACGAGCTCGTACCAGGGGACGAAGTCGTCGGGCGTGGTGCGCATCACCACCGACCTGTCGCGGCCGATCGAGGGCGAGCACGTCCTCCTCGTCGAGGACATCGTCGACACCGGCCTCACCATGCGCTACCTGCTCGACAACCTGGGGACGCGCTCTCCGCTGTCCGTGAAGGTCTGCGCGCTGCTCGAGAAGCCGGCGCGCGCCAAGGTGCAGATCCCCATCGACTACAAGGGCTTCAGCATCCCCGACGAGTTCGTCGTCGGGTACGGGCTCGACTGGGACGGGCGGCTGCGGAACCTGCCGTACATCGGCGTCGTGAGAGGGTGAGAGGATGGCCGAGGAAGAGCGCCGCTTCGCGAAGCCCGCGAGCGGGAAGTCCACCATCGTCACCATCATCGTGCTCGCCCTCGCCGGCGGCGTGGTGTGGCTCCTCGCCGAGCGCAACTCGCGGCAGTGGTACCTCGTGTACGAGGACGGCGCGCTGTCGGTGAAGAAGGGCGTCTTCTTCCCGATCGGCAAGCAGACGTTCAAGACCGACGACCCGGCGCTCGCCGAGGCCTACGCGCCGCTCAAGCCGCCGGCCGGGGCGAAGCTCGACGAGGAGCGGGCGTTCGACGACCGCGCCGGCCTCGACCAGGCGCTGTACGACCTCGTCGCCAGGTGGGCGCGCGACGAGATCACGACGGAGCGCCCCGACGCGATGCAGCGCGGGCTCGAATGGGTCCACCGCGCGGAGCTGCTCCCCAGCCTCTCCGGGCTGCAGAAGAAGGACCTCGATCAGCTGCGAGCCGAGGCAGGGTTCTTCGAGGCGCGCCAGCTCGTGGAGAAGGCGGCGGAGGGGCTGCGCCAGGCGCGCGATCGCCTGCGGCTCACGGCCGGCTCGACGTCGGCGCACGCCGGCGAGGCCAACGAGGCGCTGCACCGGATCGACCCGGTGGTGGAGGAGCTCTACCGAGCAGGCCGCGTGCTCGCGCCGACCGCGACGTCGGGCAACCGTGCCGAGCCACAGCCCGGCCCACAGCCTGCACCGGCCGCGCCCGCGCCGCCCGCGTCCGGCGCACAGCCGCAAGCGCCGGCCCAGCCCCCCGCGCAGGGCCCCACGGCGGCCGCCCCGGACGGCGGCGCCAAGTGACGGTCGGCTCCCCAGCGGAACCTTGACGCACGACGCCGAGGCGCATAGGGTCCGCGGCGCTTTCGAACCGGAGCCCTCCGCCATGAAGAGAGCACTCGTCGCGCTCGCGCTGCTTTCGACCCTCGCCGGCTGCGGCCCCGATTGCGACAAGTTCTGCCGCCACTGGGTGAACGACTGCGGGGCGCAGACTGGCGCGACCGACTTCGGCCAGTGCGTCCAGGGCTGCAACGAGGTCGGCTCGGACAACGCCGCGTTCATCAACTGCGTCGCCGACAAGAGCTGCTCGGACCTCGTTCCAGGCGGCCATTGCCGCATCCCGAGCGTCGCGCCGGGGATCGTCCAGTGACCAGGCTGTGGGTCCTCACGGCGATCCTGTTCGCACTCGCCATCGCGGCGTGCGGGCCGGACTGTGACAAGTACTGCGCCAAGGTCGCGCAGTGCGCGAGTCAGTTTCCGCCACCGCCTGGCGGACCGACGCCGATCACGACCTCGGAATGCATCCTCGGCTGCAACGAGTCCGGGGGCGATCGTTCGAGCACGATCTCCTGCTACATCGACCACACCTGCACCGACATCGTCCAGGGTGGCCACTGCTCGATAACGGGACAGCCGCTGCCGAGGTGATCGCTGTGGGCGCTCGAGCCTGCGCGCCCCCCAGGGACTCAGCGACGAAGGACGCGATCGAGGCCTCCGCCGGCAGCAGCCGGCCAGGCGAGCGAGTGTGGAGCGGCGACCCATTGTAACATCGGGGTCCCATGAGCTCCTTCTTCGCGCCGCACGGCGCGGGCGACCTCCTCTCCCGCTACAGCTTCATCGAGCCGCTCCTCGCCGGCCGGCGCGTCCTCGAGATCGGCGCTGCGCGACGGACGGAGGGCGCCTCGGCGCTGCTCCTCGCCGACCGCGGCGCGGCGGCGGTGGTCTCGATCGAGGAGGAGGGCGACGGCGTCGCGCGCGCGTCCGCGGCCGTTCACCACCCGTTCGTGCAGTTCCGGACGGGGTCGCTCGCCGACCTCCCGCGGAAGGCCTTCGACCTCGTGCTCGTCGCCGACGGCGCGCCGCTCGCCGCGAGCCCGGAGCGCCTCGCGGCGCTCGCGGAGCTGCTCACGCCGCGCGGGCACCTCGTCACCTCGCTCGCCGCGTCGGGCGCGCGCGGGCTCGCCGCGCTGGCGGGCGACGCGCCGCCGTCGGACGTGCCGTCGTACGAGAGCTTCGCCGGCGCGCTCGCGGCCCAGTTCGACGTCGTCGAGATCGCGACGCAGGCGCCGGCGGTCGGCTGGGTGATCGCGCCGGCCGCGCGCGAGGGCTCCGAGCCGGAGCTCGGGATCGACGGGACGCTGGCGGGTGCGCCCGAGGCGGCGTTCTACGTCGCGGTGTGCGGCGCGCAGCCGTCGCGCCTCTCCGGCATGGTGCTCGTGACCTTGCCGCACGCGGAGCTCGCCGACGCGGCACTCGCGGCCGGCGCGGCGGCGCGCGCCCACGCGGGCTGCGCCGGCGCGGTCGCCGCGCGCGACGCGGAGCTCGCGCGCGTGGCGGAGGCGCTCGCGGACGCGGAGGCCCGCATCGCAGCGCGCGACGGCGCGCTCGCCGACGTGCGCGAGGAGGTCGACGCCGAGCGCGCGCGCGCCTGCGCGAGCGAGGCCGACGCCGCCCGCGAGCGCGACGCACGGGCCGCCCTCGAGCCGGAGCTCCTGGGGTCGCGCGAGGAGGCCGCGGCGCTCGCCGCGGACGTCGAGACCGCCCGGTCGGCGCTCGCGGCGCGCTCGGCGGACCTCACCGAGGCGCTCGCCGAGGCGCGGCGCCTCGAGGAGCAGCTCGCGGAGCTGGATACGCTCGCGCGGGAGCGCTCCGCCGAGGCGGAGATCGCGCGCGCCGAGATCGCGCGCGCGGGCGCGGCGCTCGCGGAGGCGCTGGCGTCCGCCGAGGCGGCGCGCGCCGAGGCCGCGGCCGCCCGGAGCGAGAGCGCTGCGGCGCGCGAGGCGGCACGGCGCGAGGCGGAGGCCGCCGTCACGGCGGCCGCTGCCGAGGCAGAGGAGGCCGTCGCGGCAGCCGCTGCCGAGGCGGACAAGGCCGTCGCGGCGGCCGCTGCCGAGGCGGACGAGGCCGTCGCGCAGGCCGCTCTCGAGGCGGAAGAGGCGCGGCGCGACGCCGAGGCGGCGCGCGCGGAGCGCGCCCAGGCGGGCGCGGCCGCGGACGCAGCGCGCGTGGAGCGCGACGCGGCGCTCGCCGCGGCGGACGAGGCGGGCGCCTCCCGGGTGGCGGCGCTGAACGCGGCGGACGCCGCGCAGGCGCAGCGCGACGCGGCCCTGGCGGCCGCGGAGGCGGCGCGCGCCGAGCGCGAGGCGGCGCTGGCCGCCGTCGAGGAGGCGCGCGCGGAGCGGTCCGCGGCCGCCGCCGCCACCGAGGCCGCGCGCGCCGAGCGCGACGCCGCGCTCGCCGCCGCCGCCGAGGCGCGGGAGGAGCGCGCTCGAGCGGTCGCCGTCGCCGACGAGGCGCGCGCGGGGGGATCCGCCGCCGTCGCCGTCGCCGTCGCCGCACGCGCGGAGCGCGACGCCGCGCTCGCGGCTGCGGACGGTGCACGATCGGAGCGCGCCCAGGCGCTCGCCGCCGCCGAGGAGGCGCGCGCGGCCCACGCCGCGGCCCTCGACTCCGCCGCCGCGGCGCGAGCGGAGCGCGACGCCGCATTCGCGGCCGCCGATGCAGCCCGCGCGGAGCGCGCCGAGGCCCTCGCCGCCGCCGAGGAGGCGCGCGCAGCCCACGCCGCCGCACTCGCCTCGGCCGACGCAGCGCGAGCCGAGCGCGACGCCGCGTTCGCGGCCGCCGAGGCGACGCGCGCGGAGCGCGACCAGGCGCTCGCCGCCGCCGAGGAGGCGCGCGCGGCCCAGGCCGCGGCCCTCGCCTCGACCGACGCAGCGCGAGCCGAGCGCGACGCCGCGTTCGCGGCCGCCGAGGCGGCCCGGCTCGAGCTCTCGGCGTCCTCCGCCGCCGCCGACGCCGCCCGGTCCGAGCGCAGCGACGCGCTCGCGATCGCGGAGGCCGCGCGCAGCGCCGAGGCCGCCGCGGGCGTCGCCGCCGACGCGGCGCGGACCGAGCGCGATGCCGCGCTCGCCGCCCGCGACGAGGCGGCGGCACGGCAAGCGGCGGCCCTCGCCGCCGGCGACGCGGCCCGCGCCGATCTCGCCGCCGCGCTCGCCCTGGTCGACGAGGCGAGCCGCGCCGCGACCGCCGCGCAGGCGGACGCGGCCGGCGCGCGGGCCGATGCGGACGCCGCCGGCGCCGACGCCCGCGCGGCGAGCGACGAGGTGGCCCGCGCAC
>JBJMQK010000065.1:0-2999 GCA_045802735.1 Anaeromyxobacteraceae bacterium
ATCTGTCGCCTTGCGCGCGCAGCGAGACGCTCTCGCGCCTGTCCGGCTGCCAGGCGTTCCTCAAGCTCGAGAACCTCCAGATGACCGGCGCCTACAAGGAGCGGGGCGCCCTCAACAAGCTCCTCGCGCTCTCGGCGGCGGAGCGCGCGAAGGGCCTCATCGCGGCGAGCGCCGGGAACCACGCCCAGGCGGTCGCCTACCACGCGGGGCGCCTCGGCGTGGCGGCGACGATCGTCATGCCCGAGGCCACGCCGCTCCTCAAGATCGCGAACACGAAGGGGCACGGCGCGCGGGTCGTGCTCCACGGGGCGAGCTACGACGAGGCGTACGCCGAGGCGCGGCGCCTCGAGCAGGTGGAGGGGCTCACCTTCGTCCACCCCTTCGACGACCCCGCCGTCATCGCCGGACAGGGCACCGTCGCGCTCGAGGTGCTCGAGCAGGTGCCCGATCTCGACGCGGTCGTCATCCCGGTGGGCGGCGGCGGGCTCATCTCCGGGATGGGCGCGGCGCTCAAGGCGCGCCGCCCCGCGATCAAGGTGGTCGGCGTCGAGACGGAGGTGCTGCCCTGCATGCTCGCCTCGCTCGAGGAGGGCCGGCTCGTCACCGTCGAGCCCGCGACGACGATCGCGGACGGCATCGCGGTCAAGCGCGCGGGCGAGCTGACCTTTCAGCACGTCCGCGAGCTGGTGGACGAGATCGTCACCGTCTCGGAGGAGGAGATCGCGAGCGCGATCCTCTACCTCCTCGAGCGCGAGAAGACCGTCGTCGAGGGCGCGGGGGCGGTCGGCGTCGCCGCGCTCCTCAACCACAAGATCCGCGGCCTGGAGGGGCAGCGCGTCGTCGCCGTCGTGTCCGGCGGCAACATCGACGTGAACGTCGTCGCCCGCATCATCGAGCGCGGCCTCGTGCGCGACGGCCGCCTCGTTCGCATCAACGTGCACCTCCCGGACAAGCCGGGCCAGCTCGCGAAGGTCTCGGCGGTGGTCGCGGCGCACCGCGCCAACGTCATCGAGGTGCACCACACGCGCGCCTTCTCGCAGCGCTTCGGCGACACGACCCTGCTCCTCACGCTCGAGACGCGCGGCCGCGATCACGTCGACGAGATCCTTCGCGCGCTGCGCGAGCGCGGTTACCACGTCGAGCCCAGCTAACCCCTACCGCTCCGCGCGGCGCCAGGCGAGGGGGGCCGCGGGCGCCGCGAGGCAGGCCCGCGCCGCGTTCCCGCCGCCGTCGAGGAGCGACCTCCCGCAGTCGGGCCCGTCGGCGAGCGCCGCGTGGAACAGCGTCGTGAAGTCGCGCTGGCGGGCGAACCCGACGAGCCTCCGGTCGTGGACCTGTCGGCCCTCCCCGTCGCCGTCGTCGTCGCCGTCCTCGCCCCGCCACCACCCGCCGTTGAGCGCGTCGTACACGCCGGGCGCGGTCTCGACGACGCGGTCGTAGTAGGGCGCGAGCCCCGTCCCGTCGCACGAGCCGAGCGCGCGGCTGCGCAGGGCGAGCAGGCCGCCGCGCGCGTCGAACATCGCGGTCGTGACGGCGACGCGCGAGAAGTCGGCCCCGTCCGCCGCGAGCGTCGCCTCGTCCGCCGCGGCGAGGTAGGTCTCCGCGACGGGCCGCGCCGCACCGGGCTCGCTCGTCACCCAGGTGAAGAGCGGCAGGTGTGCGATCGCGAGCGACGGCGCGCCCGAGGTGTCCGCGAACGGCGCGAGCGCCGCGCGGTCGGCGTCCCCGGGTGCCGCGGTGCCGTCGTAGCAGCTCACCGCGTACGCGGCGTCGATGAGCAGCGACACCGCCGGCGTGCCCGCGTCGTGCACCATGAAGTCGTAGCGGCTCTCCTCGACGACGGCGCCCGCCGCGGCGTCGCCGAACGCCGCGGGCGCGTACCCGTAGTCCGCGGGCAGGGCCGCCGCGCCGGCCTCGATCGGGATCGCGCGCACGCCGTCCGCGGTCGTGTAGACGAGGCGCGACGCCGTCCGGCAGTAGCCCTTCACCTCGAACGCGGCCGCGAAGCGCGCCCGCGCCGCGGCGTAGGATCCGATGGGCACGTCGACGGCCGCCGTGAGCGCGATCTCCGACGACCCGGAGCGCAGCTCGACGATGCGCGGCGCGCCGAGGTCGAGGTCGTCCGTGCCGCCGCCCGCGCGCACGAGCGCGACGCCGAGGAGCGAGATCCTGAGCCCGTCCACCTGCGCCACGGAGAACGCGGAGGCGCCGCGCGGCGCACGCGCGGGGCAACCCTCCTCGTGCAGGGCCGCGGCGCCGCCCGCGCCCAGGGCCAGCGCCGCCGCGGCGTCTCCCGGCAGCCGGTCGACGCGCAGCTCCCCGGGGAGCCTCGCCGGGCCGCACCCGGCTGCGACGGCTGCGACGGCGGCGACGAGCGCGAGGGCGCGCGGGGCAGAGCTCACGGTTGCACCTCTCCGGCGCGACGGCGCGCCTCGAGCGACTGCGCTGCACGGCGGATGCGCGCGGCAGGCCCGGCGAATTCGTGCACTTGCCGCCGCCGGCGCGCCTCGCAGCGCGACCCGAGTGCGCGCCGACCCGGGCGAGATCGCCGGGCGCGCGCGCCTGCGCGGCTGCTCAGCGCCGGCCGAACAGCCAGAAGAGCAGCGTCAGCACCACGCTCACGATGATCGACGTCGCGAGCGGGAAGTAGAACGTGAAGTTCCCGCGCTCGATGCGGAGATCGCCCGGGAGGCGCCCGATGCGGAACCCCGGGAACCGCCCCAGCACCAGGAGGAGGAGACCGAGCCCGGCGAGCACCGCGCCGAGGACGACGAGCGTGCGGCCGAGCGAGGTGATCATGGTAGCGCTGCTCACTTGATGTGACCCTCGCGATGGGGGGTCTCGGGGGAAGAGTTTCTCCCCCCGGAGTGAGGCGCCGCTAGGCGCCGGATCTCTTCATGGCGGCGGAAATGACGCTGCGGATCGATGCAACGGGGCGCCGCCATGAGGGCGGGGCGGGGTGGTTTCCGGGGGTGCGCTGCGGCGGCGATCGCGGTCGC
>JBJMQK010000025.1:0-7246 GCA_045802735.1 Anaeromyxobacteraceae bacterium
CAAGGAGTCCCATGGCGGACGAGATCGATCGCAAGCTCCTCGACAAGCGCGTCGCGCACCGGTACGTGAAGAAGGGAGTGCTCGACGAGAAGGACTGGGAGAAGCACATGAAGTCGCTCCCCGACCTCGCCGAGCAGGCGATGCCGGTCGAGTCGGACCTCGACGACGACGACCTGGACGACCTCGACGAGGAGGACGACGACGAGGTCGAGGAGGCCGCCGCGCCGTCGTCGGAGGAGAAGGAGAGCTAGCGGTGCGGGGGCTGGGCGCGGGGATGCTCGCCGCGTTCGTCGCCTTCCTCGTAGGCGCCGCCGCCTCGTCGCCGGCTCACGCCGCGACGCTGCCGAGCGCACCCCCAGCGAACCTCGGCGCGCGCCGCACCCCGGTCGTCACCGCGGTGGAGCGGGTCCGCAGCGCGGTCGTCAACGTCGCCACCGAGGAGCTCGTCCGCATCCGCGTCCCGGCGGCGGGCGGCGGCGGCGACGCGTTCGCCGACTTCTTCGGCGACCTCTTCGAGCGCCCGCGCTACCGGCGCGGCTACGCGGTGACGTCGCTCGGCTCGGGGGTCATCGTCTCGCCCGAGGGGTACGTCCTCACGAACAACCACGTGGTCGAGCGCGGGGTGCGCTTCCGCGTGCAGCTCGTCGACGGGCGCGAGCTCGCGGCCAAGGTCGTCGGCACCGATCCGTCGTCCGACCTCGCCGTGCTGAAGCTCGAGACGAAGGAGCGGATGCCCTTCGTGCCGCCGGCGCGCTCGGAGGACCTCATGATCGGCGAGACGGTGATCGCCATCGGGAACCCGTTCGGCCTCGCGAACACCGTCACCACCGGCGTCGTCTCGGCGGTGCACCGGAACTTCAAGTCCGGCGAGCGCACGCTCTTCGACTTCATCCAGACCGACGCCTCGATCAACCCGGGCAACTCCGGCGGGCCGCTCCTCAACATCGAGGGGCAGCTCATCGGGGTGAACACGGCGATCCTCGGCGAGCGCAACGCCGGCATCGGCTTCGCGATCCCCATCGAGCGCGCCCGCCGCATCGCCGAGGACCTCATCCAGCACGGCGAGGTGCGCGAGGGGTACACGGGCCTCGAGGTGCAGGACCTCGCGCCGCACGACGGCGAGGGCGCGCCGGCGCGGAAGGCGGCGCGCGTGGCGGTCACCGCGGTCGAGCCGGGGTCGCCCGCGGAGCGCGCCGGGTTCAGGAAGGGCGACGTGGTGGAGGCGGTGGACGGGGCGGCGGTGGAGAGCGCGGAGGAGTACCACTTCCGCGTGCGCGACCTGCCGATCGGCGGGACGGCGAGGGTGGACGTCGTGCGCGGGAAGGAGCGCGTCTCGCTCTCCTTGCGCGCGGTGGACCTCTCGCCGGAGAAGGTGGAGGAGCTCGTCGCGCGCCGCACCGGGATCCAGCTCGGCGAGGCGCGCATGGGTGGCGACCGCTACGTGGTGGCGAAGGGCGTGCGCCGCGGCAGCCCCGCGGCGCGCGTCGGCATGGCGCCGGGCGACGTCATCCGCGAGGTGAACTCGCGCGAGATCTCGAGCGTCTCCGAGTTCCGCCGCCAGGCCGCCAGGGCACGCCGCAGCGGGCAGCTCGTCCTCCTCGTGCAGCGCGGCTACGCGGCCGAGCGCATCGCGTTCGATCTCGATTAGAGGAGCGCAAAGAGGTTCGCCATGGCCGACGAGAAGGGCGCCCCGCCGCAGATCGACTTCTACACGTTCCTCCTGTCCCTCGGCTCCTCGGCCTTCATCCACCTCGGCGACGCGCCGCACCCCGACGGCGGCGGCGAGTCGCTCGTGAACCTCGTCCTCGCGAAGCAGACGATCGACATCCTCGGGATGCTCGAGGAGAAGACGAAGGGGAACCTCACGCCCGAGGAGGAGAAGTTCCTCGAGACCCTGCTCGTCGACCTCCGCCTCCGCTACGTGCAGAGGACGGCGGGCGGGAGCTAGAGCCCGGCCTGCACCATCTGCTCGGCGAGCCGGCGGATGAGCTCGCGGCGCAGCACGCGGCGGGTGCGGGTGAGCGCGTCGGCGTCTGCGACGCGGCGGGCGCGGGCGCGGCGGGCCGCCTCCACCACCCAGGCGATGCGGCGCGGGTCGAGGTGCGGCGCGCGGCCGAGGCCGGTCTTCACGAAGAAGCCGAGCCCGCGGTCCGCGAGGACGCGGTGGAGGGCGCGCCGCGCGTCCGCGCAGAGCGAGAGGTCGACGACGTTGTGGTGCACGAGCCGATCTCTAGGATCGATCCGCGGCGCGATCCATTTTCCGGCCGCGCGGCCTAGAACTTTACTTTGCCGGCGAGCGCGGCCGCGAGCGCGCGCTCGCGGGAGGCGATATCCGCGAGGAATGGCAGGGCCGCCAGCACCGGCACGCGCGCCAGCCGCTCGATCTCCCGGACGTTGTGCGGCTCGGACGGATCCGTCGCCGCCGAGGTGCGGTTCACGACCACGCCCAGGACCCCGAGTCCGCGCGCGCGCAGCGCCTCGACGGTGAGCGCGGTGTGGTTCACGGTCCCGAGGCCGGCGCGGGCGACGACGAGCACCGGCAGCGCGAGGGCGACGGCGAGGTCGGCGTAGGTTTCATGCGCCGTGAGCGGCGTGAGCAGGCCGCCCGCGCCCTCGACGAGGAGCGCCTCGTGGCGCGCCGCGAGCGCGCGCGCCGCGTCGAGGAGGCGCGCGAGCGAGACCTCGACGCCCTCGAGCCGCGCCGCCACCGCCGGCGCGAGCGGCGCGGCGAAGGTGTACGGGCACACGAGCTCCCACGGATCGACGCCCCCCGCCGCCGCGTGCAGGCGATCGGCGTCGGAGGGCTCGCCCGCGACGTGGCCGGACTGCGCGGGCTTCATGGCGCCGACGTCCTGGCCCGCCGCGCGCGCGCCGCGGAGGAGCGCGCACGCCACCTCGGTCTTCCCGACGCCGGTGTCCGTGGCCGTGACGAAGAGCCCGCGCATGAGGGGCTTCAGGCGGCGGAGAGCTCGCGGTCGAGCTTCGCCGTCGCGCGGTCGATGGCGGCCGTCGCGATCGCGGCGAGCTCGGCGAGCTGGCCCTCGGTCATGGCGAGCGGCGGCATGAGGACCACGACGCTCCCGAGCGGGCGCAGGATCGCACCGGCCGCGCGCGCCTCGAGGCAGGCGCGGTGCCCGGCGCGCGCCTCGTAGGGATACTCCTCGCGCGTGGCGCGGTCGCGCACGAGCTCGATCCCCACCATGAGCCCGCGCTGCCGCACCTCGCCGACGCGCGGGTGCCCGGCGGCGCCAGCGAGCGCGCGCGTGAGGGCCGCCACCTTGCCGGGGAGCGCCTCGAGGATGCGCCGCTCGCGGAAGAGCCGCAGGCTCGCGATCGACGCCGCGCAGGCGAGCGGGTTCCCGGTGTACGTGTGGCCGTGGAAGAACGTCTTCCTCGACGCGAACGGCCCGAGGAACGACTCGTACACGCGCTCGGTCGCGAGCGTCGCGGCGAGCGGCAGGTAACCGCCGCTGATGCCCTTCGCGACGGTCATGATGTCGGGGACGACGCCCTCCTGCTCGACCGCGAACATGGTGCCCGTGCGGCCGAAGCCGGTCGCCACCTCGTCGCAGACGAGGAGCGCGCCCTCGCGGTCGCACAGCTCGCGCAGGCGCCGCAGGTAGCCCTTCGGCTGCGTGATCATGCCGTCCGCGCCCTGCACCAGGGGCTCGACGACGAGCGCCGCGATCTTGCCGCGCTTCGCCAGGAAGATCTCCTCGACGGCGCCGGCGCACTCCATCGCGCAGCTCTCCGGCCGCTTCCCGAGGGGGCAGCGGTAGCAGTAGGGCTGCGGCGCGTGGTTCACCGGGAAGAGGAGCGGCGCGAACAGCCGGTGGAAGAGATCCATCCCGCCGATCGAGACCGAGCCGATGGTGTCGCCGTGGTAGCCGCCGCGGATCGCGACGAACTCCTTCCGCTCGGTGTCTCCGCGGAGCTGGTGGTGCTGGAACGCCATCTTGAGCGCGACCTCGACCGCGGTCGCGCCGGCGTCGGAGAAGAACACGCGCGTGAGGCCCGGCGGCGTGAAGCGGAGCAGCTCCTCGGCGCACTCGATCGAGGCCGTCGAGGCGAGGCCGAGCAGCGTCGTGTGCGCGACCTTGTCGAGCTGCGCGCGCACCGCGTCGTCGATCTCCTTCACGCGGTGGCCGTGGACGTTGCACCACAGGGACGACACGCCGTCGAGGTAGCGGCGGCCGAGCGTGTCGACGAGGAAGACGCCGTCGGCGCCGTCCACGATCACCGGCTCCTCGGAGACCCAGTCCTGCATCTGGGTGAACGGGTGCCAGAGGTTCTTCCGGTCGGACTCCCACAGGCGGCGGTGGCGCGCCTGGAGGTCCTCGCTCGCCGCGCGCGACGGAGGCGGCTCGGCCGCGTCGAAGGGTCTCGTCATGGTGCGCGGACGCTAGCGCAGCGCCGGGTCCGGCGACAACCCCGGCCCGCCTGCTCCGCCGCTCGCCCGGACGGCGCCCTCGAAGGTGGGGGCGATCGCCTCGGCCCAGCGGTCGTAACCCTTCGGCGACGGGTGGAAGCGGTCGCCCGAGGGCGTCCCCTCGCCACCGTAGACCTCGGCGCCGCGGCCGAAGAGGTCGGCGAGGGGCACCCCGTGGCGGCGCGCGACGGCGGCGAGGCGCTCGTTGAGGTCGCGCGTGCGGCCGCGCACCGCCGCCCGCGCTGCCTCGCCCGCGACGCGCGGCGAGAGCGAGAGGTCGGGGATGGTGACGACGACGAGGCGCGCGCCGCCCGCGGCGACGGCCGAGACCGCGCGCTCCACCGCCGCCTCGAAGTGCTCGGGCGGCGTCTCCGCCATCACGTCGTTGATGCCGATCGCGAGCGTCGCGACGGCGGGCTGCGCCGCGAGCGCCAGCCCGAGCTGGTCGCGCACGACGTCCTCCGCGCGCGCGCCCGACACGCAGAGGTTCACGAGCCGGACCGGGCTCGTGCTGCGCGCGGCGAGCCGCGCAGGGTACCCGCGGTTCCCGGCGCCCACCCCGACGCCGGTCGAGTCCCCGAGCGCGACGTAGACCGGCGGTCCGGCCGCGGGCGGCGTCGTCACGGCGAGGAACAGCGCGAAGACGACCGACGCGGGCACGCCCGCAAGCTAGCTCTCCCCCCCGCTCGCGCGCGCCCGCCCGTTGGGGCGCGGCGCGGGGCGACGGCCCGCGTTCCGCTTCCACGGGACGCCGCGGGTGTGCAGGCGCTCGCCGGGCTTCAGGCGTCCGGTGCGGCGCAACGCCTCCTCGACGAGGCCGCGCTGCTCGGGGTCCGCCCAGCGGAGGAGCGCCTTCTGCATCCGCTTCTCGTGCATGTCGCGCACGACGTGGACCGGCTTGCCGGTGAGCGGGTGGTAGCCGGACCAGTGCATGTCCGACGCGAGCGTCATCGGCGTCGGGGTGAAGTCCTGCACCTGCTGCGGGCGCCAGCCGTTCTTCTCGAGGTACTCGTACATCTGCACGCCGTCCTCGAGCGTGCACCCCGGGTGCGAGCTGATGAAGTACGGGACGAGGTACTGCTCCTTCCCGGCCTCCTTCGAGTACTGGGCGAACTCGCCGCGGAAGCGCTCGAATTCCTCGATCCCGGGCTTCTTCATGATCTTGAGGACGTCGGGCGCGGCGTGCTCGGGGGCGACCTTGAGCTGCCCCGAGACGTGGTGCGTGATGAGCTCCTTCAGGTACGCCTGCCCGTTCGCCTGGTCGTGGTGCGCGAGGTCGTAGCGCACGCCCGAGCCGACGAAGACGTGCTTCAGCTTCTTCACCTCGCGCGCCTTGCGGTAGAGCTGGACGAGCGGGCCGTGGTCGTCCTTCCAGAACTGGCACACGGTCGGGTAGACGCAGGAGGCGCGCCGGCAGACCGCGTGCGCCTCGGCGCTCGTGCACCCCATGCTCCACATGTTGGCCGTCGCGCCGCCGAGGTCGGTGATCGTGCCGCGGAAGTCGGGCCGGTCGGCGATCTGGGCGAGCTCGCGGAGGATGCTCGCCTCGGAGCGGCTCGTGACGTCGCGCCCCTGGTGCTCGGTGATGCAGCAGAAGGAGCATCCGGCGCTGCAGCCGCGCAGGATCTGGATCGACCAGCGGATCTGCTCGAGCGCGGGAATGTGCGCGCCGCCGTAGGACGGGTGCGCCTCGCGCGTGAACGGCAGCTCGAAGATGCGGTCGAGCTCGTCGGTCGTGAGCGGCGCCGCCGGCTCGTTCACCACCACCGTCCTCGCCCGCGTCCCGGTGCCGTGACGCTGGGTGAGGATGCGCGCGTTCTCGTGGTTGTGCTCGAGGTGGTAGAGCTTCGAGAAGAGCGCGAAGGTGCGCTTGTCCGACGCCACCTCCTCGTAGGTGGGGAGCGGGAGCACCTTCCGCTCGCGCGCGTCGAGGTTCGCGAGCGACGGGTCCTTGGGGACGAGCGCGGTGCCGGGCACGTCGACGAGCCCGCAGACGTCCTCGCCGGCCGCGAGCCGCCGCGCGATCTCGAGGATCGGGCGCTCGCCCTGACCGTAGACGACGAGGTCCGCGGCGCTCGTCGCGGCGATGGAGGGGAGGACCTTGTCGTCCCAGTAGTCGTAGTGCGCGATCCGCCGCAGGGACGCCTCGACGCCGCCCGCGACGATCGGCATCGCGTCGCCGAACGCCTCGCGTGCGAGCTTCGCGTACACGGTGGCCGCGCGATCCGGGCGCCGCCCGGCGGCGCCGCCCGGCGTGTAGGCGTCGTCGGAGCGCCGCCGCTTGTGCGCCGTGTAGTGGTTCACCATCGAGTCCATCGCACCGGACGCGACGCCGACGAAGAGCCGCGGCCGGCCGAGGCGCGCGACGTCGTCGGGGGTGCGCCAGTCGGGCTGCGCCACGATGCCGACGCGGAGCCCCTGCGCCTCGAGCACGCGGCCGATGACCGCCGTTCCGAAGCTCGGGTGGTCGACGTAGGCGTCACCCACGACGAGCAGGACGTCGATCGCATCCCAGCCGCGCTCGCGCAGCTCCTCGCGCGTGGTGGGCAGGAACCGCGGGCGGGCAGGCGAGCGGGTGTCAGGTCGGCTGTTCACGGTGCTTTCCATACATGACGCGAGAGCGGAGCCGTTTCAACACGCGGTCGCAGGCGTTCCGTTTCGTCGCTCCCGGTGACGGGGTATCATCCCGCCGGTCCGTCGCTCCCCCGCCACTCCTCCCCCGGCCGAACCCATCATGTCCAACGCCATGCGCCCCGAAGACGAGCTCCGCCCCACGGACGAGGGCGGGCTCGCCGCCGCACCCGCGCGACCCTCGGC
>JBJMQK010000041.1:0-9245 GCA_045802735.1 Anaeromyxobacteraceae bacterium
TCGCTCGCGGTCGCCGTCGGAGGGGGGCGGCTGCATGTGGAAGCGCTGCACCTCCCAGCGGAGCTCCGCCTGGCAGCGCTCGCGGATCTGCTCCTCGAGGTGGCCGAGCGCGAGCGCCCCCTCGCGCGCGGTGAGCGCCGCCTCGTTCGTCGCGGTGCCGATCTCGTCGGCGCGGCGCCGCAGCTCGCGCACCTCGCCGTCGCGCTCGCGGAGCGCGGCGGCCGCGGCCTCCTGCTGCCCCCGCTCCCCGGCCAGCGCGTCGCGGACCTGGAGGTGCTCCGCCTCGAGCCGCCCCATGTCGCCGTGCGTCCCGTCGATGCGGCCGCGCAGCTCGGCGGCGCGCGCGTTCGCCTCGGACAGCGCGCCGAAGAGCCGCCCGCGGCGCTCCTCCACCTCGCGCCGCGTCTCCTCGATGCGCCGCAGTGACGCGCCGAGCGACTCCCGGCGCTCCGCGTCGGCGGCGACCTTCACCTTGAGGTTCATGAGCTGCGCGGTGAGCGCGTCGGCCCGCGCCTTCAGCTCCTCGGCTCGCGCCGCCGCCTCGCGGGCGCGCTCCTCGGCCCGCGACCGCTCGGCCTCGGCCGTCGCCGCGGCGAGGCGGTGCTCCTCCTCCTCGCGCACGAAGGCCGCGAGCCCGTCCTCGAGCGCGGTCCGCTCGACCTCGAGCTGCCCGACCCGCGCGGCGAGCCGCTCCAGCTCCTCCGCGACGCGGGCGAGGTCCTTCTCCTGCTCGAGGACCGCCAGGTCCTTCTCGCGGCCGTCCCTGTCGATGGTCTTGAGCGCCGCCTCGAGCTGCAACACGCGCGTCTGCAGCGTGCGGTGGCGCTGCTGCGCGAGCGCGTACTCGGCCTCGAACTGCCGGACCGTCTCCTCGAGCTCCTGCACCTCGCGCCGGCGCTGCAGCGCGCCGTGCCCCTCGCCCTCGAGCGGGCCGCCGGTCACGACGCCGTACGGGTCGAGCACCTCGCCGTCGAGGGTGACGAGCGTGCACTTCTTCTCGGCCGACTGCCACAGCTCGAGCGCCGACGGCAGGTCGCGCACGATGACGGCGTCCCCGAGGAGGAAGCGCGCCACCTTCTCGTACGCGGCGTCGTAGCGGACGACGTCGAGGCAGCCCGCCACGAACCCGGGCCCGTCGCGCAGCGCGAGCGCCGCGCCCGCCTCGCCGCCGCGCAGCCGCGAGAGCGGGATGAGCGACGCGCGCCCCTCCGCGGCGGTCTTGAGGAAGTCGATCGCCTCGACGCCCTGGGCGTGGCTCTCGACGATGACGTACTGCAGCCGCTCGCCCAGCACCGCCTCGACCGCGGTCTCGTACTCGGGCGGCGCGGAGACGACGTCCGCGACGAGCCCGAACACGCCGCGCTCCGGCCCGCCCTCGGCGCCGTTCGCGCGCGTCATGAGGCTGCGCACGCCGCGCCCGTACCCCTCGTAGTTCCGCATCACCTCGAGGAGCGAGGTGAGGCGGGCGCGCTTGTCGGCGAGCTCCTCCCGCACCGTGATGAGCTTCGCCTCGTTCTGGATGAACTCGGAGCGGGTGCGGTCGAGCGACTCCTCCTGCGCGCCCCGCTCCGCCTCGAGCCGGAGCTTGAGCTGGCGGGTCTTCCCGAGCTTCTCGGCGTGCTGCGAGCGCGAGCCGTCGAGGTCGCCCGCGCGCCGCGCGATCTCCTCGGCCTCGGCGCGGTTCCGCGCGAGGCGCGCGCCGAGGTCGGCGCGCTGCCGCTCGAGCTGCGCGAGCTCGCTCTTGTGCCCCGCGGCGCGACCGACCGCGCCGGACGCGTCGGCCCGCGCGGCCTCCGTCTCGCCGAGGAGCGCGCCCTGCTCGCGCGCCACCTCGCGGAGCTGCGCCTCGGCCTCGCCGAGCCGCCCCTCGTCGGCGCCGCCGAGCGCGCCCAGCTCCTCGCGCTGCGCCTCGAGCGCCTCGCGCTCGGCGGCGAGCGCCTCGGCCTGCGCCTTCAGCGCCTCGACCTCGGCGGCCTGGGCCCGCGTGCGCTCGCCGATCCCGGCGAGCTCGGCGGCGGCGGCCTCGACCGACACCTGCGACACGCGCGACTGGCTCTCGAGCTCGTGGTCGCGCGCGGCCAGCTCCGCGGTGCGGCGCTCGAGCTCCACGACGCGCGCGCGCTCCGCCTCGATCGCGTGGTCGAGCTCCGCGAGCCGCGCCTGGATCTCCCGCGCCTCGGCCTCGAGCGTGCCGTGGCGCTCCTCGGACGCGCGGCGCACCGCGGTCAGCTCGAGGTAGCGGCTCGCCGCCTGGGCCAGCTCGAGCTCGCGGATCTCGGCCTTCACCGCCTTGTACTTCTCCGCCTTGCGGGCCTGGCGGTTGAGGCTGTCGAGCTGCTTCCCGAGCTCCTGCACGATGTCCGCCACGCGCAGGAGGTTCGCCTCCGTCGCCTCCATCTTCCGCTCGGCCGCCTCGCGCCGCTTCTTGTACTTCGTGATGCCGGCGGCCTCCTCGATGATCGAGCGGCGATCCTCCGGGCGCGCCGAGACGATCTGCCCGATGCGGCCCTGCTCGATGATGGAGTAGGCGGTGCGCCCGACGCCCGAGCCCATGAACAGGTCGGCGACGTCCATGAGCCGCGCCGGGACCTTGTTGATGAGGTACTCGGACTCGCCGGTGCGGAAGAGCCGCCGGCCGACGGTGATCTCGGAGAAGCCCTGGTACTGGATGGGCAGCTCGCTCGGGCGGTCGTTCTCGAAGGTGAGCAGCACCTCGGCCATCGAGAGCGGCGGCTTCGACTCCGACCCGTTGAAGATCACGTCCTCCATCGAGCGGCCGCGCAGGTGGCGGGCGGACTGCTCGCCGAGGACCCAGCGGATCGAGTCGGCGACGTTGGACTTGCCACAGCCGTTCGGCCCGACGACGCCGGTGACGCCGTCGGAGAACGCGACGACGGTCCTGTCCATGAACGACTTGAAGCCGACCACGTCGAGCCGCTTGATGCGCATCCGATCGCGATAGCACACCCCATGGGACGATTCAATCGAACGTCCTGAATGATCACGGGATTTCCTGATCACCCTCGACGCCAGCCACGGGGGATCCACACGAGATCCACCGGGATTTCCCCATGAAATCCGGACGATGCATGCAACGTAACGTATGGTCATCCAGCCGCCGGGGAGCCGAGCCCTCATCCGGGGCTGCGGCGAGATAGACTCGGCGCGATGGCCTTCGTCCGCGCTCTCGTCCTGAAGCTCTCCGCCGCGCTTCTCGTCCCCGCCGGCATCGCCTGGTGGGCGGCGCAGACGTACTTCGCGTCCGGCGAGGCGGCGCACGCGCTCGTGGCTGTGGGCATCCCCTCCGCGTTCGCCGCAGCCGTCGCCGTCACGGCGGCGGCGGTGTGGCTGTGCGCCGCGCCGTTGCGGGCTGCTGCGCGAGCGGGCGCCGCGGCGGATGCGTCGGCCGCGGCGGCGCGCGAGCGCGCGGGGCGCGCGGCGCTGCGGCTGCCGGCGCGCGTCGCGACGGTCGTCGCCCTGGTCACCTGCGCCTCCGTGGCGGTCCTGGGCGTCGCCTGCGTGCAGGTCGGCCTCGCGCCCGACGTCGCCCTCGCGGCCTTCGCTTGCGGTGCCGGGCTGGCGGTGATGACCGGCCTCTTCGCGTACTCGGTGTCGGCGCTCGCGACGGCGCCGGTCACGGCGGGGCTCGGCGCGTCCGACCACCGCGGCGGGGGCAGCACGCTGCGCGGAAAGCTGCTCGTGGTGTGCTGCGGCCTCCTCGCGATGGCGACGCTCTTCGTCGGCGGCGCTGGCTACGCGCGCTTCCGGGGCGACACCGACCGCCAGGTCCTCGCGAATGCCGCGGCGGTCCAGGAGCGCGCGGCGATGCTCGTCGCGGAGCGCGGCGCCGCGGCGGCGGCCGAGCTCGTCTACCTCGCCACGGGCGCCCCGACCGCGATCGTCGCTGCGGACGGCGCGGTCCTGGCGAGCGCGGGAGGCGAGCTGCCGGTGCGCTCGCGCGGCGCCGCCGCCACGCTTCCCGGGGCGGTCGCGCTCCCGGGCGGCTGGTGCGTCTCGCGCCCGGTCGTGCGGGGCACGTCCATCGTGAGCTTCGTCTCCGACGCTCCCGTGCGCGAGCGTCGCCGCGCCTTCTGGGGCGACCAGCTGCTCCTCGGCGCGGCGCTCTTCCTCGCCGGGGCGGCGCTCGTGTGGCTCGCGGCGTCGAGCCTCACGCTGCCGCTCGCGTTCCTCGGGCAGGCCGCCGACCGCATCGCCGCGGGCGATCTCACGGCGAGCCCGCCCTCCCTGTCTCGCGACGAGATGGGCCAGCTCGCGGCCGACTTCCGCAAGATGACGCACGGGCTCACCGCGCTCGTCGTCGGCGTCCAGGCGGCGAGCGAGGGCGTGCACGACGGCGCGCGCGAGATGGGCGCCATCGGCGATCGGGTGCGGGGAGGCGCGCGCGAGGAGGGCGAGCGCGTCCTCGCGGTGCGGACGTCGGTCGAGGGGATGCAGGGCTCGGTCGAGACCGTCGGGCGCGGGATCGAGGGGCTCTCGGAGTACGTCCACGCGACGGGCGCCGCGGTCGGTGCGATGGCGTCCGCGCTCGACGACGTGCGCAGGAAGGCGCAGGAGCTCGAGGCGCGCAGCGCGGCCGCGGCGGGCGACGTCGACGCGCTGGCGGGCGCGGGGCGCCGCGCGCAGACGCAGCTCGGGCTGCTCGACGACCTGGCGGGGACCGCGCAGGGAACGCTCGCGCAGGTGTCGGGCTCGCTCTCGGGGCTCGAGACCTCCGCGGTGGCGAGCCAGCTCGCGGCGGCGCAGGCGGCCGAGCTCGCCGAGCACGCCGGCGGCGTCGTGCAGGAGACGGTCCTCGCCATCGAGGGCCTCCACGGCGCCGTGGACGACGCCAAGCGGCGCGTCGCCGTGCTGGGGCGCCGCTCCGACGACATCGACCAGATCCTCGACTTCGTCGGAGAGGTGGCGAAGCGGACGAACCTCCTGTCGCTCAACGCCTCCATCATCGCGACGCAGGCCGGCGAGCACGGCAAGGCCTTCGCCGTCGTCGCGGATCAGATCCGCGAGCTGGCGGCGCAGATCTCCTCGTCGACGAAGTCCATCGGCGAGATCATCCGCGCGGTCCGCGACGACGTCTCGGGCACGGCGCGGCTCATCGACCGCGGCGACGCGCTCGCGGCCGACGGGGTCGCGCGCGCGCGCCGCTCGCTCGAGGCGCTGGAGGCGATCCGCTCGGCGACGGCGAAGGGGCACGAGACCGCGGCCGCGATCCGCGACGCCGTGCAGGTGCACGCGCACTCGACGCGCGACGTCTCGAGCCTCGTCGCCTCGGTGGGCGAGCATTCGCGCTCGCTCGCCGACGCCGTGCAGCTCGTGGGCAAGAGCGTGGCGACGGTCGGCGCCGTCTCGCGCGCGGTCGGCGCGCTCGCCGACGAGGTCAGCCGCTCCCTCGAGGAGCAGGCGGGTGTCGGCCGGCGGCAGCTCGACGGCGTCGAGCGCATCGACGGCATGCTGGCCGAGATCGGCCGGGCGATGGAGGCTCACCAGGCGGCCGCCCGCCGCGCGCGGGAGGCGCTCGGGCACCTCGGCAGGACGACCGAGCTGCACCAGTCGTCCGTCGTGGAGCTCTCCGGGGTCGCGGAGCGCCTGGGCGGGCGCTCGAAGGCCCTGGCGGAACACGTCGGAAAGTTCAAAATTGAGTTGCGGGGATAGCGCGCCGCGTCCAAGTAGGGAGCGGCCGTGCGGCCGGCGCGATGCTCGAGCTCTTCCAGCGGCTGGTGTCGTACGACTGGCGCCGACGCGGCGCCACCCTCCGCACGATCCCGATCCTGGGTTCGCGCGTTTGGTACGCGGAGTTCAACCCGAAGCCCCCGGCCCTCGAGGCGCTGCGCGCGGCGTCCTGCGCGCGCGGCGAGACGCGTCGCGGGGCGTTCCAGGCGCCGACCGTCATCCTGTTCCACGGCCTCGGCGCCTCGGCGACGAGCTTCTACACGGTCGTCCCCCGGCTGCGACGCACCTACCGGGTGATCGTCCCGGACCTCCCGGGGTACGGATCCTCGCGCGCGCCGCCCGGCAGGGCGTACCTGCCGTTCGGCGAGATGGTCGACGTGGCGGAGCGCTTCGTCGCGAAGGTCGCGCCGCGCGGCGCGTACGTCGCCGGCAACTCGATGGGCGGCTGGATCGCGGCGAAGATCGCGTCGCGCCGCCCCGACCTCGTCCACGGCATGGCGCTCCTCAACCCTGGCGGCCCCGCGCTCCGCGCCGAGGACTGGGTCGACTTCGCGCGCGTGCTGTGGGCCGAGGAGGCGATGGACGAGTGGTACAGCCGCATGTTCCACCGCACCCCGTTCGGCCTCCGGCTCTTCGCGCGCGACTTCAAGCGCATCATGCGCAGCCCGTCCGTCGCGGACGTCGTCCAGTCGTTGCGCCCGGAGGATTTCCTCACCGCGGCGGAGCTCGAGAAGGTGAAGTGCCCCTCCGTGCTCGTCTGGGGCGAGCGCGACCGGTTCATCCCGGAGGGCTGCAAGGCCTTCTACCTCGAGAAGCTGAAGGACGTGCGCTACGAGCCCGTCCCCGACTGCGGCCACTGCCCCCAGCTCGAGTGCCCGCACCGCACCGCCGACATCCTCCTCCAGCTCCCGGCGCTCGCCGCGGCGAGAAAGCCGCAGCACGCTCCCGCCGCGAAGCCCGCCACCGGCAGCGGCCGCCGCGCAGGGACGCCCGTGCCGCGCCGGCGCGGAGGCACGACGGTCGTGGCGCGGGCGCCGAGGCCGGAGCGGGGGTGAGCGCGCGTTGGTGCGCTCGGCTCGCGGGTGGTTGTCGTCCGCGCGTGCGGTTCCGCGGGGCGCCGGGTCGGTCTGCCGGCGGGGCGAGCACCGCAGGATGACCAGCCCGGCGCCCGCGCGGAACCGTTTGCGCGTACGACCGGCCCGTCCGCCCTTCGACTCCGCTGCGCTACGCTCAGGGTGAACGGAAGCGCGGAGACCTCCGGTCCCGCGAATCCAGGCTCAGGAAGAGCGCTACGGGCTCGCCGCCATCCGCGCCTGCGGGTTCGCCACCGTGCCGTAGATCTGGAACCCGTACGCGCCGTCGCGCCCGCGCGCCTGGGCGAGCGCCATCTCGACCACGCTCTTGAAGCCGGCCGCGCCGGGCTTCACCCAGAAGGCGTCGCGGATCTTGAGCTTGGCCTTGCCGAAGATGGGGGCGAAGGAGAGGCGCGGCTGGACGACGAGGTAGAGGCCCTCGCCGCTCGCCTCGACGTCGTCGCTCTTCGCGTCGAGCCTGTCGAACGTGAGCTTGCCCTCCTTCACCGCGGCCTTCGCGACGACCTGGCCGAGGGAGAGCTTCGGCAGCGTGAGCGCGCCGCCCATGCCCGGGACCGTCATCGCGCCGCCGTTCACGGCGGCCTTGTCGACGGAGAGGTCGATGAAGCCGGCGCTCTTCGCCGGCGCCGCGGCGTCGAGCGTGAGGTCCACGTCGCCGTGCATGGTGCCGACGAGATCGACGCCCGAGGCCTTCTTGAGGGCCGCGGCGCGCGCCAGGTCGAGGCCGGAGACGCGGGCGACGAAGCGCTGGAAGCCGCGGCCCTGCTCCGCGTAGCCGCGCACGTTCCCCTCGTAGAGCCGGGCGTCGAAGGAGATGCCGCGCCGGCCGAGGAAGAGCGGCAGGAGACGGAGCTTCGCGTCGAGGTGGTCGATGGGGATGCGGACGCCGTCCTGCGACTGGAGGGTGACGTCGCTCATGCCGATGCCGGCGAGGCCCGCCGGGCGCACCTCGGTGGCGTCGAGCTGCCAGCCCTGCGCCGCGGCCTCGAGGATGAGCCGCTGCTTCACCGCCTCGACGGGGACGGTCTGACGCAGCGCGAAGACGAACGACAGGACGGCGAAGAGCGCGTACAGCGCGCGCCGCTGCCAGACCTTGAGCTTGTACGCCATGGTCCCCCCGTCACGCCTTCAGCTGGTAGGCGGCGACGACGATGGTGACGTCGACCGCGTTCGGATCGTCGTTGCGCGTGCGGACGGCGAGGCGCCGGACCTTCACGATGCCCGCGCCGCGCTCCAGCTCCTGGAGCAGGTTCGCGAGGCGCGGCAGGTCGAGCTTCGCGAGGCTCACCTCCACGGTGTCCTCGACGACCTTCTCGCTCGCGCTCGCGGAGCTCTGGCTCGGGCGCAGATCGTTCACCTCGATGCCGAGCCGCTGGCCGGTCTGCGCGACGTAGCTCATGAGCTGCACCGGCGGCCCCTTGAGCTTCGCCTCGAGCTGCTGCCGCTCGGCCTGCACCTGGCGGTAGCCCTGGGCGAGCTTGCCGACCTGCGCGAGGTCCTGCGTCTTCTGGTCGATGCGCGCCTCGCGGGCCGCGATCCCCCGCTGGACCTTCAGCACCACGAGGAACGTGACGAAGAGCGCCACGGCGACGGCCGCGAGCGAGACGAGCCCGCGCTCGCGCTGCGAGAGCTTCGAAAACCACGCCTCGAGGTCGGAGCGGAGCCGGCGGAAGAAGTCCATGGTCAGGTCCTCGGCGCCGGCTTCTCGCCGGTGTCGCAGGTGAGGTCGGAATCGATGGTGAACTCGAACTTGCCGTCGCCGGAGCGCTTGCGCGCGCCGCCCGAGCGAGCGTCGCCGAAGCAGCGCGACCCGCGCAGCGCGGTGACGACCTTGTCGACGTTCTCCGCGGCGTCGGTCGTGCCCTGGAGGTGGAGCTTGTCGCGCGTGATCTCCATCCGGTCGAACTTCAGCGCGAAGTCGTGCGGCGTGCGCGTGGCGAGCTCGGCGAACACGTCGACCGCGGAGTTCTTCGGGATCGCCGCGGCGGGCGTGCCGCGCCCCTTCAGCACGGCGATGGCGAGCGCGGAGTCCTCGTAGCATTTCCCGACGAGCTTCTGCGTGGCGTCGCAGAAGGCCTTGTCGATGAGGCCCTCCTGCCGCGACAGCGCGAACACCTTCACCGCCGACGACACGATCGCGAGGAGCACGACGAGCGACGCCCACGCGGCGAGGCGCACCACCTTGCCGCGCACGTGCTGGAAGTCGCGCGTGTAGGCGAACTCGCCGCGGCGCAGGTTGATGCGCGGCGGGTTGTGCGCCTGCTGCCGCAGCGCGAGCGCCAGCGCGAGGGCGAGGCCCGGCGCCTCGTCGGCCCCGATCTTCTCCGCGGCAGGGCCGGTGAGCGCGAGCGGCTCGACCACCCCGTCCACCTCGGCGGCGAGCGCCTCGGCGAGCCACGGCACCCGCGCGAGGTCGCCGGCGAGGACGAGGCGGCGCAGCGGCGGCGCGCCCTGGCCGAGGCG
>JBJMQK010000044.1:0-8932 GCA_045802735.1 Anaeromyxobacteraceae bacterium
GAGACCGCCGCGTCCACGTCGACCGTGTCCGGCAGCGCGGCGAGCGCGGCGCCTGCGCGCGCGGCGGCCTGACCGTCCGAGGTCTGGAAGGCGAGCGCGTCGACCGCGCCGCCCTCGAGCGCGCTCGCCGTCGAGAGCGCCGCCGCCGAGGCCACGACCGGCGCGCCGTAGCTGAAGCTCTTCGTCACGCGGGAGGCGCTCGAGCCGCCGCACGCGGCGAGGAGCACGGCGAGCAGCGCGGTCGTCCAGGTCTTCGTCATGTGTCCCGCTCCGAGAGGTCCGTTCGAGTTCGCCCGCCCGCGGCGAGCGTCCGTCATCCGCGGGACAGCCTGCCGCACGCACGCACCGCGCGTGCTGACCGGGATCAACGCACATCGGAGCCGCACCGAGCGTGCGCGACATTCCGTGCCCGGGCCCAAGTCCTGCCGGCGCTTGGCGATTTCCGCCCATTGCGACTAGGATTCGCCCCACCCGTATGTTCACTGGTCTCATCTCCGACGTGGGGGCGGTCGAGCGCGTGGCCCCTCGGCAGGGGGGTGCGCGCCTCACGCTGCGCCCCAGGGCGATCCGCGTCGACGACCTCGCCCTCGGCGAGAGCGTCGCGTGCTCCGGCTGCTGCCTCACCGTCGCCGAGCGCGGCGGTGGCCTCGTCTCCTTCGACGCCGTTCCCGAGACGCTCTCCCGCACCACCGTCGGCGCGTGGCGCCCCGGCACGCTCGTGAACCTCGAGCGGGCGCTCGCGATCGGCGACCGCCTCGGCGGCCACATCGTCGCCGGCCACGTGGACGGCGTCGGCGAGATCCTCTCCCGCGAGCCCGAGGGCGAGGGCGCGCGCCTCACCGTGTCGCTCCCGCCGGCGCTCGCGCCGCTCGTCGCCGAGAAGGGCTCGGTGGCGATCGACGGCATCTCGCTCACCGTCGCGCGTGCGCACCGCGACCGCTTCGAGGTCGCGCTCATCCCGGAGACGCTCGCCCGGACCACGCTCGGCGGCGCCGCCGCGGGGGTGAAGGTGAACCTCGAGGCCGACGTCGTCGCGCGCCACGTCGCGCGCCTCGTCGAGCTCGGCGCCGCGCCGCCCGGCCTCGACGCGGCCCGGCTCGCCGGCTGGGGCTACGGCGGGAGCGCGGCATGACCGTGAACCACGCCCACCACGCCGTCGAGCGCATCGAGGGTGCGATCGCGCACTTCCGCCTCGGGAAGATGATCATCCTCATCGACGACGAGGATCGCGAGAACGAGGGCGATCTCTGCGTCGCCGCCGAGAAGGTGACGCCGGAGGCCATCAACTTCATGGCGAAGCACGGGCGCGGCCTCGTGTGCCTCGCGCTCGCCGAGGAGCGCGTCCGCCAGCTGCGCCTCCCGCTCATGGTCGACGAGGGCGCGAACAGCTCCACCTTCGGCACCGCCTTCACCATCAGCATCGAGGCGGCGAAGGGCGTCACCACGGGCATCAGCGCCAAGGACCGGGCCCACACCATCCTCACCGCGGTGAAGGACGACGCGCGTCCCGAGGACCTGGCGCGGCCCGGCCACGTCTTCCCGCTGCGCGCGCGCCGCGGCGGGGTGCTCGTGCGCGCCGGCCAGACCGAGGGCTCGGTCGACCTCGCGCGCCTCGCCGGCATGAAGCCGGCCGCGGTCATCTGCGAGGTGATGAACGACGACGGGACGATGTCGCGGCTCCCCGACCTCGAGAAGCTCTCGCAGGAGTTCGACCTCCCCATCGTCTCGGTGGCGGACCTCATCGCCTACCGGATGATGAAGGACACGCTGGTGCGGCGCGCGGCGCAGGCGCCGCTGCCCACGACCTACGGCGAGTTCACGGCGGTCGCCTACGAGAACGACGTCGACAAGAACCAGCACGTCGCGCTCACGCTCGGCAAGTGGCGCGACGAGGAGCCGGTGCTGGTGCGCGTGCACTCGAAGTGCCTCACCGGCGACGTGTTCGGCTCGGAGCGCTGCGACTGTGGCCCGCAGCTCCACGCCGCGCTCAACCAGATCGAGCGCGCCGGGAAGGGCGTCCTCGTCTACCTCGACCAGGAGGGGCGCGGGATCGGGCTCGTCAACAAGCTCAAGGCCTACAACCTCCAGGACGAGGGCTTCGACACCGCCGAGGCGAACGTGAAGCTCGGGTTCAAGCCCGACCTGCGCGACTACGGCATCGGCGCCCAGATCCTGCGCGACCTCGGGGTCCGCAAGATCCGCCTCCTCACCAACAACCCGAAGAAGATCGTCGGGCTCGAGGGCTACGGGCTCGAGGTGGTGGAGCGCGTGCCGATCGAGATGGTGCCGACGCGGAAGAACCGCGCCTACCTCGTCACGAAGCGCGACAAGATGGGGCACCTCCTCACGCTCGCGCCGGCCGCGAACGGGAAGCGCCGGGTCGCCGCGCGCGCCGCCCGCGCCGGCGCTGCGCCGAAAGGGAAGAAGCGATGAACGTGTACGAGGGATCACTCGTCGCGACGGGCCTGCGCTTCGGCCTCGTCGTGGCGCGCTTCAACTCGCTCGTCACCGAGCAGCTCCTCGCCGGGGCACTCGACGTGCTGCGCCGCCACGGCGCCGACGACGCCGGCCTCGACGTCTACCGCTGCGCCGGGACCTTCGAGCTGCCCGCGCTCCTGAAGCGCGTCGCGGCGAGCGGGCGCTACGACGCGGTGGTCGCGCTCGGCGCCGTCATCCGCGGCGGCACCCCGCACTTCGAGTACGTCGCCGGCGAGGCGACGAAGGGCGTCGCGCAGATCGCGATGGAGGCGGGCTGCGCCGTGACGATGGGCGTCCTCACCTGCGACACGATGGAGCAGGCGCTCGAGCGCGCGGGCTTGAAGGGCGGCAACAAGGGCGCCGAGGCGGCGCTCGCGGCCATCGAGCAGGCGAACGCGTTCAAGGCGGCGGCGGGGGCCCTGCGCGGCGGGAAGCGCGCGGAGTAGGGGCGCGCCATGGCCCAGGCGAAGCGGACCAAGGCGCGGGAGCGCGCCGTCCAGGCGCTGTACCAGATCGACGTCGCCGCGACCGATCTCGACGAGGCGCTGTCGCGCTTCTGGAAGAGCTTCGAGCCGGTGGAGCGCGAGGTGATGGACGACGCCGAGGCGCTCGTGCGCGGCGTGGCCCGCTACCGCCGCGAGGTGGACGACGCCATCGAGGCCGTGTCGCAGAACTGGCGCCTCGACCGCATGCCCAAGGTCGACCGCAACGTCCTGCGCCTCGCGGCCTACGAGCTGCTCCACCGGCGCGACGTGCCGCCGAAGGTCGTCATCAACGAGGCGATCGAGCTCGGGAAGAAGTTCGGCAGCGAGAGCTCGGGCGCGTTCATCAACGGGCTCCTCGACAAGATCGCGGGGGCGCTCCCCGGGCCCACCCGCGGCGGGGCACGGGGGTAGCGCATGCTGCCGTTCCGCATCGAGACCGCCGAGCTCTCCATGCCCGGCGTCGACGCGCTCGACGTCGAGGCGCTCGCGATCTGCATCGGGCCGGAGCGGCCGCTGCAGGGCCTCGCCGGGTTCGCCGACTGGCGCCTGTGCGGCCTCATCTCGCGCGCGATCCGCGACGGCGGGTACGGCCCGGAGACGGGCGAGGCGCTCCTCCTCCCCTCGGGCGGGCGCATCCGGGTGCCGCGCATCTTCTGCTTCGGCGTCGCCGAGCCGGCGCGCGACGAGGCCGCGTACTCGGCGCTCGCGCGACGCCTCGCGGAGTCAATGCACAAGGCCGGCTCGCCGACCTGGGCCGGCGCGCTGCCGCCGGTCGCGCCCGGCGCCGAGCTGCCGGCGGCGCGCCTCTTCCTCCAGGCGCTCGCGCCCGTCGCGCCGCGGCGGCTCGTCCTGCTCGGCGAGGCGCGCGCGCTGCACAAGGACCTCGTCACCGCGCGCGACGCCCTCGGGCTCGAGGGCGTGGAGCTCGCACCGCCGATCTCGCGCGTGGAGATGCCGTCGCGCGGCAGCGCCTTGCCCCACCCCGGCGGCGTGGTACGATAAGTCGGCCTCACTCCTGAGCTTTTGGAGGGGCGTGTGCGATGGCCGACGGCCCCTCAGCGAAAGCGCTCTCCGAGTTCATCTCCGAGGCCCAGGAGATCATCGAGGCGCTCGACAGGGACCTCCTCCGCCTCGAGGACACGCGCCACGGGCAGGAGGCCGACCCCGACACGCTGAACGCGGTCTTCCGCGCCGCCCACTCGCTGAAGGGCCTCGCCGCCATGTTCGGCGTCGAGCGGATGACGCGGCTCGCCCACGCGCTCGAGGACCGCCTCGACGACGTGCGCATGGGGCGGAAGGCGCTCGACGCGGCGACGCTCCACCTCCTGCTCGGCGCCCCGGCGCTGTTCGCCCGGATCATCGCCGAGGAGGCCCGGCACGAGGCGCCCGGGAGCGCGGACGCGGCCGAGGCGCTCGCCGCCCAGCTGCGCGGCGCGCCCGGGGCGGCGGCGCGGCCGCTCGCCGATCCCGTGGACGAGGTCGACCTCGGCGAGGGCGTGCGGGCGGTGCTCACGGAGTACGAGGAGCACCGGCTCCGCGCCAACCTCGAGAAGCCCGGCGTGCGGCTCCACCGCGTGCGCGTCGCCTTCGACCTCGCGAGCTTCGACACCGGCCTCGACGCGCTGAAGCGGCGGCTGAAGGAGCTCGGCGAGGTGATCTCGACCTTGCCGTCGGCCGACGCATCCGACCCGGACGGCATCGCGTTCGACGTGCTCGTCGGCACGGCCGGCGCCGCCGAGGCGGTACGCGCCGCCGCCGGGCCGACGGCGCTGGTGGAGGAGCTCCCGCAGCGCGCCGCGGCGCCGCCGGCCCTGACGGTCCGTGAAGTGGCGCCGGCAGCGGGTGCCGCCGCCGCCGCGCGCCCTGCGCCGGCGCGCCCCCTCGCGCGATCGCTCCCGCTCGGGCCCGAGCCCGCCGCGGCCGCTCCGGCCGGCGCGCCTCCGGCGCAGCCGACGGACCCGGGGTCCGCGGGGTCGGACGCGTCGCTGCGCTCGGTGTCGCAGGCCGTCCGCGTCGACAGCCACAAGCTCGACCGCCTCATGAACCTCGTGGGAGAGCTGGTCCTCGTGAAGGCGAGCGTGCTGCAGCTCGCCGAGCGGCTCCGCGCCGGCGACGCCTCGACGACGCTCGGCCTCGAGCTGCACCGCGAGAGCCGCGCCCTCGAGCGGAAGCTGAACGAGCTGCAGGGGGGCATCCTCGAGGTGCGGATGGTCCCGCTCGGCCAGATCTTCGACAAGCTCTCGCGGATGGTGCGCAAGGTCAGCCGCGAGCTCTCGAAGGCGGTGCAGTTCGAGGTGCGCGGCAGCGACGTCGAGCTCGACAAGCTCATCGTCGAGGAGCTGTCCGACCCGCTCATGCACCTCATCCGCAACGCGCTCGACCACGCCATCGAGCCCGCCGAGGTGCGCGCCCGCGCCGGGAAGGCGGCCGCGGGCCGGGTGACGCTCGCCGCGGTCCAGAAGGGCAACCACGTCGTCATCAGCGTCGAGGACGACGGCGCCGGCATCGACGAGGAGCGCGTGCGGACCGTCGCGGTGGAGCGCGGCCTGGTCGGCGCCGACGCGGCCGCGCAGCTCGGGCGGCGCGACGTCCTCGACCTCATCTTCCTCCCCGGCTTCTCCACGGCGCGCGAGGTGACGGCGCTCTCGGGCCGCGGCGTGGGGATGGACGTGGTGAAGAGCAACGTGGCGGCGCTCTCCGGCATCATCGCGCTCGAGACGGAGGTCGGGCGCGGCACGCGCGTGGAGATCACGCTCCCGGTGACGCTCGCGATCATCCGCGCGCTGGTGGTGTGCGCGGCGGGGCGCACGTACGCCGTGCCGCTCAACAGCGTCCTCGAGATCGTGACCGTCGAGCCGCGCGAGCTCCGGACCGTCGACGGGCGCGAGGTGCTGAGCCTGCGCGGCGCGACGGTGCCGCTCGTGCGCCTGGGGCGCTTCTTCGGCGCGGACGAGGCGGTGAGCCCGGGCCCGCTCTTCGTCGTGGTCGTCGGGCTCGCGCAGGAGCGGCTCGGGCTCGCGGTGGAGGCGACCATCGGCCAGCAGGACATCGTCGTGAAGGGGCTCGGGCGCGCGCTCGCGGGGGTGCGCGGCATCGCCGGCGCGACCGATCTCGGGAATCGCCGCACGGTGCTCGTGCTCGACGTCGGCGCGATCATCGACGAGGTCGTGCGCGGCGCGGAGCGCACCGCCGAGGTGGCAGGGTAGGGAGGGCGCGCCGATGTGGGGCACGGACGCACCGTGGCGGCGCGCGGCGCGCCGCCCCAGCGGGGGCGCGGCGCGGTACACTCCCGCCGGATGAGCTCTCTCTTCGGCCCCGCGCCCGCCGCCGACCCGCTCGACGAGTTCTTCTGGCGCGAGGGCGAGGAGGCGCCGGCGCTCGCCGGGTTCGCCGCGCCCACGCCGATCGCGCGCGCCCGCGAGCCCGAGGAAGAGCCGCGCGAGTGGCTCTCGTTCAAGCTCGCCGGGGAGGAGTACGCCGTCGACATCGCGCTCGTCCGCGAGATCCTGAAGGCGCCCACCGTGACCGAGGTGCCGCGGGCGCCGCCCCACGTCCTCGGCGTCATCATGGTGCGCGGCGACGTCGTCGCCATCTTCGACCCGCGACGCCGCCTCGCGTTGCCGCGCGGCGCGCCCGGGCGCGGCGCGCGCGTCGTGGTGTGCGACGTCGGCGACGGGCCGCGCGGGATCCTCGTCGACGCGGTGTCGGACGTCGTGCGGCTCGCGCCCGCCGCGATCGAGGCGCGCCCGCACGGCGTCGGCGGCGCGTCGGCCGAGTACATCGTCGGCCTCGGGCGCGAGGGGTCGCGCCTCCTCATCCTGCTCGACCTCGCCGCGCTCCTCTCCGACGGGCCGGGCGCCGGGACGGCCGCGCCGTGACGGGCCCGACGCGCCTCCCGCTCGCGGCTCCGCGCGACGCGATCGTCGAGCTGTGCGCGTTCAGGGTGGGGAACGAGGAGTACGTGATCGACCTGCGCCGCATCCGCGAGATCCTGCAACCGCTCCCGATCGTGCCGGTGCCGCGCGCGCCGGAGTTCGTGGACGGCGTCGTCAACCTCCGCGGAGAGGTCATCCCGGTGGTGGACGTGCGCAAGCGGCTCGGGCTCTCGCCGCGGCCGGGTGCGAGGGCGAAGGTGCTGGTCGTCGACGTGGCCGGGCGCACCCTGGGCCTCGTGGTGGACGGCGTGACCGAGGTCGTGCGCCTGCCGCGCTCCGACATCGGGCCGCCGCCCGCGCTCGTCGCGGCGGCGGGGCCGCGACTCTTCCTCGGGGTATGCGGCGCCGGGGGCGAGCGGCGCACGCCGGGCGGCGGGGCGACGCGGGCGGCGGCGAAGGGCGCGGCGCCGCGGCTGCGGCTCCTGCTCAACGTGAAGGCGCTGTTCGAGCCCGCCACGCCGGCGGCCGCGGCGGCGGTGCGCGAGCTCGCGGCGGCGGGGGCGGCGTGACGGCGGACCGGGGGGACGGCGCGCCGGACGAGCGCGACGCCGACGGGGGCGCCGCCGAGGAGCGGCGCTACCGCGCGGTGCTCGACCTCGACCCGCGCGCCGCGCCGGCGCTGCCTGCGCTCCTCGGCTGGCTCGAGGATCCGAGCTGGCGCGTGCGGCGCGCGGCGGCGGAGCAGCTCTCGCGCGCCGAGCCCGCGCTGGCGGTGCCGGTCCTCGTCGCGTCGCTCGCCTCGGAGGGCGGTGCCGGCCTGCGCAACGCCGCGGCCGCCGCCCTGGTCCAGATCGGACCCCCGGCGCTCCCGGCGCTCGTCGAGGCGCTCGGCGCGCCCGGCGCGGACGTGCGCGTCGCGGTCGTCGAGATCCTGGGGGACGTCGGAGACCGGCGCGCCGCCTCGGCCGTGGCGGCGCTCCTCGGCGACCTGGACTCGAACGCGCGCGCCGGCGCGGCCGAGGCGCTCGGCAAGATCGGCGGCCCCGAGGCGCTGCCGGCGCTCGACGCGGCGCTGGCGTCGGGCGACGTCGCGCTCCGCCGCGCGGCACTCGGCGCGCTCGGACGCCTGCGGGCGCCGCCCTCCGGTGCGCGGCTCACCGCGCTCGCCGCCGATCGCGCCCTGCGTCGCACCGCCCTCCGCGTCGCGGCGACGAGCGACGACCCCGCCGCGCTCGAGCTGCTCGCCGCGGCGCTCGCCGATCCTTCGCGCACCGCCCGCGAGGCGGCGCTCGCCGGGCTCGGGCAGCAGCGCCTCCGCGGCGCCGACGCGCGCCGCGTCGCCGCCGCCGTCGCGCGCGCGGTGGCCCGCGCCCCCGCGGCGGTCGCTGCTGCCGCCGCGGCGCTCGAGGACGAGGACCTCGCGACCCGCGCCGGCGCGGTGGTGGTGCTCGCCGGCTCCGGCGACGCGCGCCACGCCCGCGCGCTCGCCTGCGCCGCCGAGGACGAGCGGCTCGCCGCCCTCGTGGCCGAGGCGCTCGCCGCCCTCGGGGCCGGGCTCGGCGACGCGCTCGCGCCGGAGCTTCCCTCGCTGCCGCCGGCGGCCCATGCCGCGGCGCTCGCGGCCCTCGCGCGGCGCGGCGACGCGCGGGCCCTGCGACCGCTCGTCGTGGCCCTCGCGAGCGAGGACCTCGCGGCGCGCGTGCCGGCGGTCCTCGCGCTCGCGGCGCTCGGCACGCCCGAGGCGGTGGACGCCCTCGTGGAGGCGCTGGGGCACCGGGACGCCGAGGTCTCGGGTGCGGCGGCGGCGGCGCTCGCGGAGGTGGTGGCGCGCGGCGGCGCGTCCGCGGCCCGGGCGCTCGGCGCGGCGCGCGCGCGGGTCCCCGCGCCGGCGGCGCTCCGCCTCCTCGGCCGCGCCGGCGTGGAGGGCGATCTCGAGCTCCTCCGCGCGGGCCTGCGCGCGCCCCACCGCGGCGCGCGCATCGCGGCCGCGGGTGCCCTGGCGTCGCTCGCCGAGCGGCTGCCGGTCGCGCGCCCGCCCGCCCCCGAGCTGCTCGACGCGCTCGACGACGGCGACGCGGCGGTGCGCGCCGCGGC
>JBJMQK010000071.1:0-10800 GCA_045802735.1 Anaeromyxobacteraceae bacterium
CCCATACCAGTACGGGGGCCCGGCGACGGCGCACCTCTTCATCGTCCACCCGTTCAGCGGGATGGGCGGCAAGATGCTGAGCCTGCTCTCGACGCACCCGCCGGTCGAGGAGCGCGTGCGCCGGCTGCGCGAGATGAAGCGCGGGATGCGCTACGCGTAAGGTTTCCGTTCGCCCTGAGCGTAGCCCGCAGGGCGGAGTCGAAGGGCGGCGCGGCTACAGCGTGCACGAGCTGCTGCCGCCGCTCGCCACGACGGTGACCGAGGTCGCCTGCGTCCCGCCGCCGGCCGTGGTGTAGAGCACCTGATACTGCCCCGGCGCGAGCGACGCGTTGAGCGGGCACTGCACCGGTGAGACGCTGCAGCCTGTGATGTTGCAGCCCTGGTTCGCCTGGCACTGCTGCGCGACCGAGTCGAGGTGGATCTGGTTCCCCTGCACGTCTCCGTTGCAGGACGGCGTCGTGTCGGTGCAGCTCGGGCAGAGCTGGACGGCGATCGTCGGCTGGCCCGCGGCGAGCGAGCTGCAGCCGTTCGTGACGTCGCTCACGGCGACGGGCGTCGACGTGCACGCGTCACCGCACCCGGCGAGCAGGAGGAGGGCGCAGGGTACGACGGCGAGGATGCGCTTCATGTGAACCTCCGGGATGAGATCCTGACGACGCGTGGCGGGGCGCCCATGTTCACCGTTGCGGCCCCCCTCTCCTACTGCCCGCTCACCCAGCGCCGGGCGCAGACCGGTGCGTCGAGGTTGATGTCCGTGGCGGTGGCGCCCGAGGTGCGCAGCTCGCAGTAGTAGACGCAGCGCCCCTGGTTGCAGAGATCCTGATCGACGGCCCGGTACGCGACGAGAAATCTACAGACGTTCGCCGTGGCGACGTACGGGCAACGATCATCGGGCGTGCCGGTCGACGCGAGCACGTTCGTGCAGCCGGAAGGGAGGACCTGCCCGAAGTCGAAGAGCGGAGCGATGTCACGCACCGTCTTCGGCGCTGCGGCGTCCAGCACGATCCCGTCACAGATGGCCTTCCGCCGGTTGAAGTCGGCCTTGTCCTCTGCGTTCCCGCCGCAGGCAGCGAGGGCGACGAGGAAGGCCAGGGCGAGCCGGTGAGGACGGGCGAGGCGCATCCTCGCGATGTAATGGCTCGCCCGGCTTTCCACCGGGGGCGTTGCGGGTTACACCCCCTCGCGCTACACAGCCCCGACGATGGAGGCGACCATGGCGTTCTCGCTGCTCGCGTTGCTGATGGGTGCCGCGCCGCTCAAGACCGGCGACACCGCTCCCGACTTCACGCTCGCCTCCACCGACGGCGGCCAGGTGACGCTGTCGAAGGCCATCGCCGACGGGCCCGTGATCCTCTACTTCTTCCCCAAGGCGTTCACGTCGGGTTGAACGAAGCAGACCCTAGCGTTCCGGGACCGGAATGCCGACGTGAAGAAGAAGGGCGGCCAGGTCATCGGCATCTCGACCGACGACCTCGACACCCTGAAGCGCTTCAAGGCGGAGACGAAGGCGCCGTTCCAGCTCCTGTCCGATCCGGGCGGGAAGGTCGCGAAGGAGTACGTCGGCCTCATGCCCATCCCCGGAGTGAACCTCGCCAAGCGGGCCAACCTCGTCATCGGCGAGGACCGCAAGGTGAAGGAGATCGTCGCCGGCAACGATGCGATCGATCCGTCGACGGCCGTCTCCTCGTGCCCGACGCACGGGGCGGGCTCGTGATCGGCCTCCTCGTCGCCCGGGCGCGCGCCGCGCTCGGACGCGCGCTCCTCGGCGTCAGCGCGGAGGAGATCCGCTACACGTTCGAGGACGTCCGCCGGGAGATCCACGCGACGCGCACCGAGCTGCTCGGCGAGATCGCCTCGCTCCGCGCCGACCTCGACGCCACCGCGGGCCAGGCCGGCCACCGCGACGAGAAGAAGCCCGTCGCCGAGGCCTGAGCCGCGTTCACTCGCGCTCGAGCACGAGCACCCGCCGCACCACCGCCTCGCCCGCCGGGAGCGCGAGGCGCTCGCCCTCGTTCCAGTGGGCGCGGCGGAGGTAGGCGAGCCCGACGCGCCCCTCCGGCGTCTCGACGGCGCTCGTCACGACGCCGACCTCCTTGCCACCCGCGGTGAGCGGCGCTCCCGCGGCCGTCCCGGGCGGCAGCGCGACCTGCACGAGGCCCTTCTGGATCTGCCCGCGGAACGTGCCGCGCGCGACCACCTCCTGGCCGAGGTAGCACCCCTTCTCGAAGCTCACCGCGCTCGCGACGAGGGCCGCCTCCATCGGCAGCCGCGTCCCGTCGAGATCGGCCCCGAAGCGCGCGACGCCGGCGAGCACGCGCAGCGCCTCGAGGTCGTCGGCCGAGAGCGGCGTCGCGCCCGCCGCTGCGAGCCCGTCGTGGAAGGCCTGGGCCTCGGCCACCGGGAGCAGCACGTCGAGCGCGGGGGCGCCGCGGCGGGCGTCCTCCCACGCGACGGCGGCGGGAGCCCGCCCGCGCGCGAGGTCCTTCCCCGCCGGGCCGAAGGCGGGCACGACGCGGAAGGCCGCCGAGACGTCCTCCACCTTCACCTGGTCCATGACGACGTAGCGGACGAGGTGCGTGCGGAGCGGCTCGAGCGCCGCGGGCTCGACGTCGAGGAGCGCCTCGTCGGCGCGCAGCACCACGATGGCGTCGGCGACGACGTGCCCCTTCACGCCGAGGAAGGCCGCGTGCACCGCCGCGCCGGGCGGGAGCCCGTCGACCTTCTGCGTGCTGACGCGGTGCAGGAACTTGAGCCGGTCCTTGCCGGTGAGGCGCAGGAGCCCGCGCGCGAGCACGGGGCCCACCGCGGCGCCGCCGCGGGCGGCCTGGAGGCGAGCGGATTGATCGGGCATGGGCGAGGATCTAGCGCGAGGAGGGCGCGGCCGCAGGGGCGGCGCGATCGCCTGGCACGCGCGGCCCCTTCGACTCCGCACCCGCTCCGCGGGTGCTACGCTCAGGGTGAACGGGAAATGAGGACCCGGACCCCGGGCCCCGGACCCGTCCCCATCCGTTCGCCCTGAGCGTAGCCGCGAAGCGGCGGAGTCGAAGGGCGCCCTCCCGCGGCTACCCGCCGAGCCTCGCCACCGCCCACCGCGCCGCCTCGCGCACGCCCTCGTGCTCGCTCGCGAGGTGCCGCTCGACCGCAGGGAGGCGCCGCGCGTCCCCGGCGTGCCCGGCGGCGAGCACGGCGTTCCGGAGGAGGCCGTCGTAGCGCGCGCGCGCCAGCGCCGTCCCGTAGAACGCGCGCTGGTACTCCTCGAACGTCAGGGCGAGGAGCGCATCGAGGTCGAGCCCGGGCGGCCCAGGCCTCGGGCGGAGCTCGGGGTCGCAGCGCTCGGCGGCGCCGGCGTTCCACGGACACACGGTCTGGCAGTCGTCGCAGCCGAAGAGCCACGGCCCGAGCCCGTCCGCGACCTCCTCCGGGATCGTCCCGCGGCGCTCGATCGTCTGGAACGAGATGCAGCGGCGCGCATCGACGAGGCCGGGCTCCGGGATCGCGCCGGTGGGGCACGCGGAGAGGCACGCCGCGCAGCTCCCGCAGCGCTCGGGGTGCGGCGCGTCGGGCGCGAGGTCCCGGTCGACGAGCACCGTCGCGAGCAGGACCCAGCTCCCGAGGTCGGTGGTGATGAGGCAGCCGTTCTTCCCGATCCAGCCGATCCCCGCCCGCTCCGCCCAGCGCTTCTCCATGACCGGCGCGACGTCGGCGCTCGCGAACGTCCGGACGTCCGGATCGCGCGCGCGCAGCAGGAGGACGAGCGCGGCGAGCCTCCGCTTCATGACGGCGTGGTAGTCGCGCCCGCGGGCGTAGCGCGCGACGCGCCCCTCTCGCGCCTCGGCGGGGCCCGCGTCGCCGTAGGCGAGCGCGAGCGCGACGACGCTCCGCACGCCCGGCAGGAGCCGCGCCGGGTCGAGCCGCTCGGCGCGCTGCGTCCGCAGCCAGACCATGTCGGCCTCGGCGCCGCGTTCCAGCATCCGGTCGAGCGGCCCCGGGTCGAGCGGCCCCGCCCGCGCGACGCCCACCTTGTGGAACCCCGCCGCGAGCGCGGCCTCCTTGACGTAGGCGCTGTCGAGAAGCGGGGGCATCCGTGCTCAGCGCTGGCCCGCTCCCGACCGTCCGCGGGCGGAGACCTTCTCCCCCGCCGCCGGCGACCGGGGCAGGTCGGCCGCGGCGCGCTTCGGCGCGGGCTGCACGAACCGGCGGACGATCGCGCCGGCGATCCAGCCGCCGAGCGCGCCCGCCATCGCGCCGAGCACGACGCCGCCGACGGTCGGTCCCACCGCCGTGTCGGGCGTCGCGTTGAAGGTGACGAGGAGCCCGAACGCCGCGCCCATCCCAGCCGCGACGGAGAGATCGCTCTTCCGGCCGAGGCGCGCCTCGGCGACCGCCGCGAGCAGGACCGCGAGCGCGGCCGCGCCCCACGGCCCCCAGGGCATCGGCATGGGATCGCGGAACGCCTCGAGGCGCAGGCGGCTGCCGAGCTGGCCCGCCACGCGGTCGAGCTTGAGCGCGCGGGTGCCCTCGGGGATGAACGCCTCGTAGAAGTCGGCGGTGTGGTCGTGCGCGATGCGCGCGCGCCCGCTGCGGCCCACGCGCGCGTTGCTGTACGTCCGCTCGAGCTTTCCCTCCACGGGGTCGCGCGTTCCGCTGACGGTGAACGACACCGAGGGATCGCCGCGCTCCGGGAGCCGCCCCGAGATGAGGAAGCGCACGTGCCCCGCGGCGGCGGCGGGCACCGCCATGGTCTCGTCGACCTGCCCGAGGTCGCCCGAGAAGATCGGCTCGCCGGGGTGGACGGTGCGGAGCGCGCTCCACGACGTCGCGAAGAGCGTCAGCGCGGCGGCCGCCCCCGCGAGCGCCCTCGACGCGCCGTCGCGCCGCGGGTCGAACGCCTCGCGGGCGACGTAGAGCGCGAGTCCCACCCCGACGGCGACGATGACGAGCGTCGCGGTGAGCGCGTCGGAGATGAACCCGCCGAGGTAGAGCAGCGCGACGACTGCGACCACGGCGAACGCGGCGACGGGGAGGAGCCACCCCGAGAGCGCTTCGTCGAGCCAGAGGGAGAAGGCGGAGGGGGCTTTGTCGGCGGCCATGGCGAGGCTTCTAACACGCCCGGCGAGCGGCGTCGGAGGGGCGCCGGCGAGCCGGTTTCTTGACGGCGATCCGATATCGCATATGACGATCGCATGGCCCGCGTGCTCGACCTCCACGACTGGCAGGACCTCCCCGGCACCGCCGAGCGGGGGCCCGGATGGGCGCTCGTCCACGGCGACTGCCTCGAGGCGCTGGAGCGCCTCGCGCCGGCGTCGGTGGACCTCGTCTTCGCGGACCCCCCGTACCACCTCTCGAACGGCGGCACGACCTGCCGCAGCGGCCGCCGCGCGAGCGTGGACAAGGGTGCCTGGGACCGCTCCGATGGCGTCGCGCAGGACCACGCCTTCCAGACGCGCTGGCTCGAGGCGTGCCGCCGGGTGCTGAAGCCGAGCGGCACGATCTGGGTCTCCGGCACGCAGCACGTCATCTTCTCCGTCGGCTACGCGATGCAGGAGCTGGGCTTCCACCTCCTCAACACCGTCACCTGGTACAAGCCCAACGCGGCGCCGAACCTGTCCTGCCGCTTCTTCACGCACTCGACCGAGATCCTCCTCTGGGCGAGCCCCGCGCGCGCCCGCCCGCTCCCGCACCGCTTCAACTACCGCGACATGAAGGCGCAGAACGGCGGCAAGCAGATGCGCGACCTCTGGGCCGTCTCGGAGCGCCCCGCGCCCGGCGGCGAGCAGGTGGTCTGGGCGCTGCCGACGCCCGCGCCGCGCGAGAAGGTGCACGGGCGCCACCCCACGCAGAAGCCGCTCGCGCTGCTCGACCGCGTCGTCGCCGCGAGCGCCGCCCCGGGCGACCTCGTCCTCGACCCCTTCTGCGGCTCGGGGACGACGGGCGTCGCCGCGGTCCGCGCGGGGTGCCGCTTCCTCGGGCTCGAGCGCGACCCTGCGTACGTCGAGCTGACCGCCAGGAGGCTCCGGTCCCCGGAGTGACGCCGCGTTGAACAGGCCGCTGGCCGCGCGGGTCTCGCCCCCGGCCCCCGACGTCCTTACATCGGAGGACGAGCGCCGGGGGGTTCACCCCTGCCCTGCAGGGGGTCGAGATGCACGCGCTGTGGCTCGTGCTCGCGGTGTCGTCGGCGGCGCTCTCACGCGACGCGGTGGTCACCGCGGCCGACGGGTTCGCGTCGCGCCACGCCTCCGCGCGGGTCCTGCGCAGCGGGGGCGGCGGCCTGCGCCACGCCTCGGGCTTCGCGGCGCCGCGCCTCCTCGCCGACGACGACGCCAACGCGCGCCGCTTCCTCGCGCGCGAGGGGCGCGCCTTCGGCGTCGCGTCGGACGCGGAGCTCGAGACGTTGCGCGTCCACGCGCCGCCCGGCGGCGACGGCGTCGCCGTCTACCGGCAGACGCTCGACGGCCTGCCGGTGTTCGGCGGGCGCGTCGCGGTCGCCTGGCGCAAGGACGGCGCGATCACGCTCGTGAACGCCTCGCCCTGGGCCGGGCTCCCGGCGCAGGGCGCGTTCGCCGTGGACGAGGAGGCCGCCCGCCGCGCGGCGCTCGGCGCCGTCGCGGGCGCGCCGGGCACGTCCTCGGTCGAGCGCGGCTGGCTCGCGCGCGACGGCGCGCTCGTCCCGGCGTTCCGCGTGCTCCACGACACGGCCGCGCCGGTCGACGCGTTCGTCACGTACGTGGACGGCGCCACGGGCGCGGTGCTCCGCCGCAGCTCGCGCACCCGGCGCGCCGCGACGTGCCCGCCCGGCTCGTGCGCGAACCCGCCGTGCATCTGCGCGTTCCGCGTGAGCCCGCTCGCCCCTCGGCCCACGTCGGCCGACGGCAACGCGCCCGAGCTGTTCGACGCCGTGAGGCTCCGCCCCGCGACGGCGACGAGGCTCGAGGGCGACGTGACGACGGTCCTCGATTGCAAGGGGGAGGAGGTGGACCTCGCCGCATGCCGCTGCCTGGGGGACGCGGCGCCCGACGCCTGCCGCGCGGCGCACCAGCTCGCGGCGCTCGACGGCGCGACGCGGAGCTTCCGCGCCGATCCCGACCCGACGCAGACGGACGTCGGCGCGGACGCGTTCGCGGAGCAGTCGGCCTACTACCACATCACCGCGCACTCGCTCTTCCTCTCCGGACTCGACCCGTCGTTCGCCGGGATCGGGTTCATCCCCGGGTTCGTGAACGTCTACGCGGGCGGCGCGCCGCTCGACAACGCGTTCTTCTCGCCGACGGGCGCGGTGACGGTCGGCGGCCGCGTCGCCGACGGCGTCATGGTCTTCGGCCAGGGCACCGAGGTCGACCTCGCCTACGACGCCGAGATCGTCTACCACGAGCTGACGCACGCCGCGGTGGACGCGACCGCCGCGTTCGAGGAGCTGTACGACCCGCTCGGCGCGAACGCAGATCCCGGCGCCCTCAACGAGGGCACCGCCGACACGTTCTCGTTCGCGCACGTGGTGGAGGCGCTCGCGGCGAAGGGGCTCCCCGTCGACGGCGCGTCGTGCCTGTCGCGCTACCTCGCCTCCGAGCTCGGCCTGCGCTGCCTGCGCGACGCGCGCAACGTGAAGACCTGCCTCGGGAACGGGCCGAACGACGGACGCAACCCGGGCCGCGACGGCGAGGTCCACGACGACGGCGAGATCTGGACCGGCTTCACCTGGGCGCTCCTCGAGGCGGCGCACGCGCACGGCGAGCGCGACGCCATGGCGCGGGCGCTCTTCCGCGCGCTCGAGGCCGAGACGCCGCACGCGTCGTTCCCGAGCTACGCCGCGACCGTGCTCCAGGCGACGTCCGACGTCGGGATGTCGCGCGCCGCCGTCGACTTCACCGCCTGCACGGTGAAGCAGCGCGATCTCGACGCGTGCGGGGACGGCCTCGCCGACGCGCCGCGCGCGGTCGCGCTCTTCTCCGGGGAGCGGGCGCAGGGCGTCTTCTGGTTCGGGGCGAGGGCCGCGAGCGCCGTCGGGACCGCCGGCCAGCAGTACTACCTGGACGTGCCCTGCGGCGCGCGCGCGCTCCACGTGGAGTGGAGCGATGCCGGCGGCGCGGAGTTCCTCGCGGTGAAGTACGGCGCCCCGCTCACCGTGCGCAGCACCGGCCTCCCGCTCGACGAGGACTGGCACATCGCCGGCTCCCGGCCCGACGTCGTGCTCGCGGCGGGGAAGCCCTGCACCGGGTGCGAGGCGTGCTCCGGGCGCAACACGCCGCTCGGCGCGGGCCGCTGGTGGTTCCTCCCGGTGGGATCCGTCGGCCAGGTGCAGGGCACGTTCGCGTTCGGCGTGTCGATCGAGATGGAGGGCGGCGCGGCGCCGCCGGCGCGCGTGCCCTGGCTCATCGACGCGACGCACAACGTCTGCCGCTGGGGCGTCGACGCCACGCCCTCCGGAGAGCCCACCGCGCCCGCGGCCGCCGACACCGCCTGCGCGCCGCCGGCGCCTTCGCTGCTGGCGGGCGGCGCGGCGGCCGGATGCGTCGCCGCCAGTGGCGGGGCAGGCCCGCCCGCGACGGCGTCGAAGCCGTCCGGGTGCGGCTGCGGCACGGCAGGGGGCGCCGATCTCGCCCTCGTCGTCGCCGCCCTCGCGGGGCTGCGCCGCCGCCCCGTTCGCCCTGAGCGGAGCGCAGCGGAGTCGAAGGGCTCACGCCCGGACCCTCCAGGCGAGCGCAGGCCCGTCTGGTGGCGCTGCCGCGTGCCACGCGCGGTGCCTAGGTTTCGTGCGTGACCCAGGCCGCCGCTCGCACCGCCGAGGCGCTCCTCCCGCTCGCCGGGATCTGCATCTTCTTCTTCGCGTCCATGGCGGTCTTCGGGGCGCGCTGCGCGGCGTTCGGACGCCCGCGCACGTCGTACATCGAGTCGCGCCAGGCCTCCGCGCTGTGGAAGTGGTTCATGGAGTGGTGGGTGTGGCTCTGGGGCCCCGTCGAGCGCGCCTGCCTCGCGCTCCGCATCTCGCCCAACACGATCACCGTCGCGAGCACGTTTGCCACCGCCGGCGCGGCCTGGCTCATCATCGACGGCTCGCTCGCCATCGGCGGTTGGGCCTACCTCTTCGCGTCGAGCCTCGACCTCGTCGACGGGCGCGTCGCCCGCGCCCAGGGCACCGCCACGCGCGCCGGCGCCTTCCTCGACTCGACGCTCGACCGCGTCTCCGAGCTGCTGGTCTTCGCCGCGCTCGCCGTGCACTTCCGCGACACGCCCGCGCTGTACGCGGCCCTCGCCGCCGCGGCGGCCTCGGTCCTCGTGTCGTACGCGCGGGCGCGCGGCGAGGCGCTCGGCGTCACCGCCGAGGCGAAGGCGGGCGGCATGCAGCGCGCGGAGCGGGTCGTCCTCACCGGCCTCCCGTGCGCGCTGTCGCCGCTGGCCGAGCACTTCTTCGGGCCGGGGAGCGGCGAGCTCGCCGCCGGGAGCGCGCTCGGCGTGCTGGCCTTCGTGACGCTGCTCACGGCCGCGCGCCGCTCGCTCGCCATCTGGCGCACGCTGGGCGGCCCGTCGCCGGACCCGACCGCGCTCGGCAACGTGCGCTGGCTCGAGAACGCCCGGAAGCGCCAGCGCCTCGGTCGCTGACGCGTCCCGCGCGATTTGCCGGCGCGTCGCCCTGGCGGTAAGCACGGGGCATGACGAGCTATCGCGACCTCCTCGCCGCCGCCAGGGCGGGCGTGAAGGAGGTCACCCCCGACGACGTGAAGCGCGCGCTCGACGAGCGCCGGTCGATGAAGCTCGTCGACGTGCGGGAGGGCGACGAGTGGTCGCAAGGCCACCTCCCCGGCGCCGTCCACGTCCCGCGCGGCTTCCTCGAATCTCGCATCGAGGCGGCGGTGCCCGACCGCGACGCCGAGGTGGTGCTCTACTGCGCGGGCGGCGCCCGCTCCGCGTTCGCGGCGCGCACCCTCGCGGACATGGGCTACCGCGCCGTGTCGTCGATGGCCGGCGGTTACGGGCGGTGGACGGATCGCGCTTTCCCGACGGTGAAGCCGGTCGCGCTCACCGCGGAGCAGAAGGAGCGCTACCGCCGCCACGTCGTCATCCCCGAGGTGGGCGAGGCCGGGCAGGCGCGGCTCCTGCGCGGGCGGGTGCTCCTGCTCGGCGCCGGCGGGCTCGGCTCGCCCGCGGCGCTCTACCTCGCGGCCGCCGGCGTCGGGACGCTCGGCGTCGTCGACGCCGACGTCGTCGACCTCTCGAACCTGCAGCGCCAGGTGCTGCACTCGACGCGCACGGTCGGCCAGCCGAAGACCGAGTCGGCGGCGGATGCGCTCCGCGCGCTCAACCCCGACGTCAACGTGATCCCCTTCGCCGAGCGTCTCACCAGCGCCAACGTGCTCCAGGTCCTCGACCGCGGGTGGGACGTGGTGGTGGACGGCGGCGACAACTTCCCGACGCGCTACCTCCTCAACGACGCATGCGCCCTGCGGGGGTTACCGTGCGTGCACGGATCGGTCTACCGCTTCGAGGGGCAGGTCACGACGCTCTGGGCGGGGAAGGGCCCGTGCTACCGCTGCCTGTACCCGCAGCCGCCGCCGCCGGACCTCGCGCCGTCTTGCGCCGAGGCCGGCGTCCTCGGCGTCCTCCCCGGGGTCGTCGGGCTCCTGCAGGCGACGGAGGTGCTCAAGATCCTTCTCGGGGTGGGTGCGCCGCTCGTCGGCCGCCTCCTCGCTTACGACGCGCTCGCGACGACCTTCCACGAGCTGAAGCTGAAGCGCGACCCGGAGTGCCCGGTGTGTCGCCCCGGCGCGGAGATACGCTTCGTGGACTACGAGGGGTTCTGCGCACGAT
>JBJMQK010000102.1:0-16055 GCA_045802735.1 Anaeromyxobacteraceae bacterium
CGAAGGCGCGCCGGGTCCCGAGGCGCCGCGCGAGCGCGAGCGCGAAGGCGCTCTTCCCGGAGCGGACGCCGCCGCCGACGAGGGCGAGCTCGTTCATGCTCCGGCGCCTCGCGCCGCGGCCGCCGCACGCTCCGCGAGCCACTCCGCCGCACCGCGCGCCACCGCCTCGTGGACCGCAGCCCCCACGACGTGGCCGACGGCGGTGTGCTTCCCCGCGTAGCGCTGCGCCACGGCCGCGCGGTCCGCGGGCGCGGCGACGACGATGCAGTCCGTCCCGGTGCCGGTCGCGGCGAGCCCCGAGCGCCGGCTCGCGACACCCGCCTCGAGCACCGCGAGCGTGCGCGCCTCGGCTGCGAGCGAGAGCGCCTCGACGAGGGCCTCGTCCGTGAGCGGGACGGAGAGCTGACACAGCACGTTGATCGTCCCGATGCGCGCCGCCGGGCCCGCCAGGTCGCCGGCGCGGAGCGCGTTGCCGAGCCCCACCGTGGCGACGCAGCGTGCGGCGACGCCGCTCGCGCTGCGCTCGGCGACGACGTGGCGCGAGAGCGCCCTGCTCGTGAGGAGCCCCACCGCGCCGGGCACACCCGACCGCGCGAGCCGCTCGCGCAGGAGCCGCTCCGGATCGACGGGCGGGCGCAGCTCCTCGTCGCGGACCTCGACCCAGGCGACCTCGCTCGCGCTGCGGCGGCCCCCGTTCACGATCGCCCACGACAGCACCGCGTGCGGCGCGCCGAGGCGGACCACGAGCACCCGCGCGTCGAGCGCCGGCGCGGTGGCGGTCGCGGCGCTCACGCGTCCCTCCGGGCGCAGCACGCGACGAACGCCTCGGCCGCCGCGGGGCACGAGGCCCAGTGCGCATGGACGTAAGACGCGAGGACGCTCCCGGTCGCGTACCCCTCGTCGAGCGGTTCGCCGCGGCGGCGCGAAACCGCATACACGCGGGCGACGGGCGCGGCGACGTCGAGCTCGGAGTAGCGGAACTGGTGCCCCCGGAACGTGAGCCCCGCCGGCCCGAGCAGCGTCGGCGCGCGCGTGGTCACCTCGGCGTAGCCCAGCGCCTGCAGCCGGTCGCGCACCACCGCGACGCCCGGCACGAGGCCCACCATCTCGTGCTCGCGACCGTCGACGGTGCGGATCGCGGAGGCGAGGTACATGAGGCCGCCGCACTCCGCGTACACCGGCCGGCGCGCCGCGGCGAAGGCGCGGATGGCCTCGCGCATGGGCTGGTTGGCCGCGAGCGCCGCCGCGTGCACCTCCGGGTACCCGCCGCCGAGCAGCAGGCCGTCGACGTCGGGCAGCCGCGCGGCGTGCACCGGGGAGAAGCGGACCAGCTCGGCGCCCGCCGCCTCGAGCCGCGCCAGGTTGTCCTCGTAATAGAAGTGGAACGCCTCGTCGTGCGCGACGCCGATGCGGCAGCGGGGCGGCGCCTGGCGAGCGATCGGGAGCGGGCCGACCTCGAGCGGCGCCGCGGAGCGGGCCAGCGCGAGGAGCGCGTCGAGGTCGAGCCACTCCTCGGCGAGCCGCGCCCACGCCGCGACCTGCTCGTCGCCGAGCGCGGTCGCGGCGGTGACGAGGCCGAGGTGGCGTTCGGGGAACGAGAGGTCCTCGCGCGAGGGGAGGCCGCCCATCACCGCCGGCGCGGCGACCGCCTCGCGCAGGAGGTCGAGGTGGCCGCGGCTCCCGACGCGGTTGCAGACGAGGGCGCCCACGCGCAGCGCGGGGTCGAACAGGGCGAGCCCGTGCGCCACCGCCGCCGCGGTCCGCGCCATCCCGGCGGCGTCGATCACCGCGACCACGGGCGCGCCGAGCCACTTCGCGATCTGCGCCGTGGAGCCCTCGTCCGAGGTGGGGGAGGCGCCGTCGAAGAGCCCCATGACGCCCTCGACGATGGCCACGTCGGCGCCGCGCGCGGCGCGCGCGAAGGTGGCGAGCACCGCCTCCTCGCCCATCATCCAGCCGTCGAGGTTGTGGCTCGCGACGCCGCTCGCGCGCGCGTGGTAGCCGGGGTCGAGGTAGTCGGGGCCGCACTTGAACGGCGCGACGGAGAGCCCGCGGGCGCGCAGCGCCGCCGCCATCGCCACGGCGAGCGTCGTCTTGCCGCTGCCGCTCGACGCGGCGCCGAGGACGAGCCGTGGCACGTCGACGCGCATCAGAAGTCCACCCCGGCGATCGCCTTCACCCCGCGCGCGAACGGGTGCTTCACGCTCCGCATCTCGGTCACGAGATCGGCCGCGGCGACGATCGCCTGCGGCGCGTCGCGCCCGGTGATGACCACCGTGATCTCGGGCGCGCGCGCGGCCACGGCGGCGAGGACCTCGTCCGCGGCGACGTACCCGTGGTTCACGGCGTGGGTCAGCTCGTCCAGCACGACGATGCGGTGGTGGCCGGCGGCGAGGAGCGCGCGCGCGTCGGCCCAGGCGGCGCGCGCCGCGCGCGCGTGGAGCGCGGCGTCGTCGCCCTCCCAGGTGAAGCCCGCGCCGAGCGTGCGGAAGTCGAGCCCCGCGAGCTTCTCCGCGAGGAGCCGCTCGCCCGTCTTCCAGCGCCCCTTCACGAACTGCACGACCGCGACCGGCTGCTCGCGCCCGAGCGCACGGAACACCATGCCCAGCGCGGCGGTGGTCTTTCCCTTGCCGTCGCCGGTGTAGACGACGAGGAGCCCGGGCGTCACGCCGCCCTCCCCGCCGCGGCGAGCGCGAGGAGCCGCTCGCGCACGGCGACCACCTCGCCGACGATGACGAGCGCCGGCGCGTCGCCCGCGCGGTCGCCCACGCGCGCCGCGAGGTCGGCGACGGTCCCGACGACGACCTCCTGCTCCGGGCGCGTCGCGGCGGCGATCCACGCGGCCGGCGTCGCCGCCGCGCGGCCGTGCGCGACGAGCCGCGCGAGGTTCGGGCCGAGCGAGCGCGACGCCATGTAGAGGACGAGCGTGCCGCTCCCGGCGAGCTTCGCCCAGGCGCTCTTCCCGGGCATGGCCGCGTGGGTCAGGTCGTGACCGGTCGCGAAGGTGACGTCCGAGCTCACCTGCCGGTACGTGAGCGGGATCCAGGCCGCCGCCGCGGCGCCGAGCGCGGCGGAGACGCCGGGCACCACCTCGAACGGGATGCCGGCGTGCGCGAGCTCCTCCCCCTCCTCTCCGCCGCGGCCGAAGACGAACGGATCGCCCGCCTTGAGGCGGACGACGCTCCTCCCGTCGCGCGCGCGCGAGAGCACGTCGGGGTGGAGCTTCATCGGCTCGCGGGTCCCGTGGCAGCGCCGGCCGACGGCCAGGCGCTCCGCGCGCGGCGGGGCGAGGGCGACGAGCGCCGGCGGCACGAGCTCGTCGTGTGCGACGACGTCGCAACCTGCGAGCAGGTCGCGGGCGCGGACGGTGAGGAGCCCGGGATCGCCGGGCCCGGCGCCCACGAGGTACACCGTCCCCGCACGCGGGCGCCGCGCTGCGGCGGCGACGCCGAGCGCCCACGTGAGGCGCGCGCGCGCGTCCAGCGCGGCCGGGGCGGCGTGCAGCGGCGCGTGGCCGGCGCGCCGGGCGAGGAGCCCCTCGAGCACGAGCTGGTAGCGCAGCTCGAGCGCCGGCGCCGGGGAGCGGACGCCGTCGCGGTGGCAGGGGATGTCGCCCCACGGCAGCACCAGGATCGCGTCGTACGTCGCGGCCTGCGCCGCCGTCTCGGCGAGGAGCGCCTCCCACTCCGGATCGCCGGCGGCCGCACAGCCGTGGTGGAGCGCGTGGGCCGCGAAGTCGAGGCTGCAGCTGTCCGCGACGAAGCCGCCACCGTGCGCGCGCTCCGCCGCGAGGCGCCGCCGCCAGAGGTCGCACACCGCGCGGCGCGCCTCCTCCGGCGCGAGCGCGGAGAGCGCGGGCCCCCCGCCCTCGAGCGAGGAGCGCAGCTCCTCCGCGATGACCGGCAGCCCGAGACGCTCGGCGAGGGCAACGCAGAGCGTCGTCTTGCCGGTGCTCGCGGCCCCCGTGACGGCGATGCGGAGTGCGCTCATCCCTCACCTCCCGCCGCGCGGAAGCCGTGCGCGAAGTCGGCGGCGTAGAGCCGCGACCCGGGGAACGCATCGCCGGCGAGCGCGGGGCCGACGAGGACCATCGCCGTCGCGGCGATGCCGTGCGCGCGCGCGAGCGCCGCGAGGTCGGCGACGCGCCCGCGCACCACCTTCTCGTCCGGCCAGCTGGCGCGGTGGACGATCGCCGCCGGGCAGTCGGCGCCGTAGGCGGGCACCAGCGCCGCGACCGCGTCGTCGAGGAGCTGGGCCGAGAGGAACAGCGCGAGCGTCGCGCGGTGCGCCGCGAGCGCCGCGAGCTCCTGCCCCTCAGGCACCGCGGTGCGGCCGGCGGCCCGCGCGATGATCACCGTCTGGGAGACGCCCGGGAGCGTGAGCTCGCGGCGGAGCGCGGCCGCGGCTGCGGTGAAGGACGATACGCCGGGGACGACCTCGTAGCCGATGCCGAGGGCGTCGAGGCGCCGCATCTGCTCGCCGATCGAGCCGAAGAGCGACGGATCGCCGGTGTGCACGCGCGCGACGTCCTCGCCGCGCGCGTGCGCGCCCGCGAACACCGCCACGATGGCGTCGAGCGTCATCCCCGCCGAGTCGAGCACCCGCGCGTCGGCGCGCGCGCGCGCGACGACGGCGCGGGGCACGAGCGAGCCGGCGTAGAGCACCACCGGGCACCGCGCCACGAGCTCGGCGCCGCGGACCGTGATGAGATCGGGCGCGCCCGGCCCCGCTCCGACGAAGTACACCTTCATGGCGTCCCCTCCCCGGCGAGCCCGCGCTCGCCGCCGTACTTCGCGGCGTAGCCGCGCGGCGTCACGACGAAGCCCTCGAACGCGAAGCTCCTCGTCGAGCCGACGATGACCGTCGTCGTCATGCCGATCTCCGCGTCGAGGAGGTGCGCGAGGTCGGTGACGACGACGCGCTGCTCCTGGCGGTACGCGTCCGTCACCACGGCGACCGGGGTCGTCGCGGGCCGGTGGCGCAGCAGGATCGCGTGCGCCTCGGCGAGCGGGCGGCGCCGCTTCGTGCTCGCCGGGTTGTAGAGGCCGACCACGAAGTCGGCAGACGCCGCGGCCTCGAGCCGCCGGGCGATGACCTCCCAGGGCGTGAGGAGGTCGGAGAGCGAGATGGCGCAGAAGTCGTGCCCGAGCGGCGCGCCCGCGAGCGAGGCGCAGGAGCCGAGCGCGGTGACGCCGGGGAGGACCGCGAGCTCGAACGCGCCGTCGCCGCGACGCCACCCCTCGTCGCGCAGGATCTCGAGGACGAGGCTCGCCATCCCGTAGACGCCGGCGTCGCCCGAGGAGACGAGCGCGACGCGCGCGCCGCCGCGCGCGCGCGCGATGGCGTCGCGCGCGCGCTCGGTCTCGCCCGTCATGCGCCCGGCGACGACCTCCTTCCCGCCGAGCAGCGGCGCGGCGAGGTCGAGGTAGGCGCGGTAGCCGAGGACCGCGTCGGCGCCCTCGATCGCCGCCCGCGCCGCGGGGGTCATCTGATCGAGCGCGCCGGGGCCGATGCCGACGACGGTGAGCATGCCTCGCGTCACGCTGCCTCCGCTGCGATGCGTGCGATGGCGACGGTCACGGACTTCCCCGACGCGGCGTCGCGGTGGACCTGCTTCGGGACGAGGAGCCGCGTCGCCCCCGCGGCGAGCAGCGCCGCCGGCTCGCTCACGCCGCGCGTCCCGACGTGGCGCTGCACGGTCGCGGACGGCCGCTCGATGCCGGGCGCGGCGTCGAGCGCGGCGGCCGGAAAGAGGCGCAGCGGACGACCGATCCGCGCCGCGAGCGCGACGATGGCCGCCTCGTCGCACTTGAGGTCGATGGACGCCACGGCCGCGACCGACGCCGGGGCGAGCCCGCCCGCCGCGAGCGCGTCGGCCACCGCGCGCTCCACCGCCGCCTCCGGAGCGCCGCGGTCGCAGCCGACGCCGACGGCCAGCGTCGGCGGCCGGTAGAGGACGGCGCGATCGAGGAGCGGCTCCGGGATGGGGGCGGCGCGATCGGAGATGACGAGGAGCGCGGCGAAGCGCGCCCCGTCGGCGCCGTCGAGGGAGCCCGTGACGACGACGTTCCGCGGGAGCGCCTCGCCGTCGGGCCACCACGCCCTGGACCCCGCCTCCTGCACGACGAGCACGGGGTCGCCGTTCACGACGGCCGCCGCGGCGCGCGTCGCGTTGCCGCGCGGATCCTCGAACACGAACCCCAGCTCGCATCCGAGGAGGTCCACCGCGACCGTGCCCTGCACGTCGGAGGCGGTGGTGATGACGGGCACCGCTCCGATCGCGCGCGCGGCGTCCGCAGCGAGCGCGTTCGCGCCGCCGCGGTGTCCCGAGAGGAGCGACACCGCGAAGCGCCCCGCCTCGTCGACGCACACGACGGCCGGATCGGTCCGCTTGTCCTCGAGCAGCGGCGCGACGAGGCGCACCGTCGCGCCGGCGGCGAGCACGAACACGTGCCCGGCGTAGGCGCGGAACGCGTCCGCGACGGCGGCGCGCATCGGGAGGGGGAAGGCGCGCGTCGCGCCCACCTCCGCCGCGAACCCCTCCGCGACGAGCAGGTCGGCCCCGAGCGCGTCGGCGAGGCGGCGGCCGAGGAGCGCACCGCGGCGCGTGACGGCGTGCACGGCGAGGCGGTGCGTCACGCCGCCTCCTGCGCGCGCGTCCGCACGAGCACGGTCGTGAAGTAGCCGGCGCGCGCGGCGTCGCGGGCGACGAGCGGCGTCACGCGCTCGCCGGGGCGCGACGCGTCGGAGACGACCCACGCCCGCTCGGCGACGCCCAGCGCCGCGAGCGCGCCGGCGAGGTCCGCGAGGTGTCGCCCCGCCTTGAAGAGGAGGAGCGTCTCGAAGTCGCGCACGAGGCGCGCGAGATCGCGGAGCGCGCGCGCCGCGGGCAGCACCGCCACCGCGTCCTCGCCGTCGGCGAGCGGGACGCGCGCGGCGGCGCCGACCGCGGTGACGGACGAGACACCGGGGACGACCTCCACGCGGGCGCCGGCGCGCGGCGCGGCGGCGAGGAGGTCGAGGAACGTGCTGTAGAGGAGCGGGTCACCCTCGGTGACGAACGCCACCGAGCGGCCCTGCGCGAGGTGCCCGGCGACGGTCGCGAGCGCCGCCTCGCGCGCAGCGCGCCGCACGGCGGCGTCGCGCGTCATCGGGAAGGTGAGGAGGAGCCGTTCCTGCCCGGGAACCTCGCCCACCGCCTCGCGCGCGATGCGCCACGCGAGCGACTCCTCGCCGTCGGAAGGACGCGGCGCCGCGACCACCGGGACCGAGCGCAGCACCGCGACGGCGCGCAGCGTGAGCAGGTCCGGCGCGCCCGGGCCCGCGCCGACGCCATACAGCACCGCGCTCACCGCAGCTCCCCGGGCCGGGTCGCCGCGACGAGGAACACCGGCGTGAGCGGGTCGAGCCGCTGGAGCGCCCCGATCGCGGTGCCGCGCGAGACCGAGAGGAGGGTCACCTCCGGCTCGGCGCCGCCCTCCGAGAGCGCGCGCCGCGCCGCCTCGAGCGTCTCGAACGTCACCGCCGCGACGACGAGGCGGCCACCGGGCCGGAGCCGTGCGAGGGCCGTCGCGGCGATCGCGGCGAGCGCGCCGCCGCTCCCGCCGATGAACACCGCATCGGGCGCCTCGAGGCCCTCGAGCGCCGCCGGCGCGGCGCCCTCCACGACGACGACGTGATCCATCCCGTGCGCCCGCGCGTTGGCGCGGCAGTGCGCGGCCGACGTCGGGTCGCGCTCGATGGCATAGACGCGCCCGTCGAGCGCGAGCGAGGCCGCCTCGATCGCGACCGAGCCCGAGCCCGCGCCGACGTCCCAGACCACCGCGTCGGGGCGGAGGGCCAGGGTCGCGAGCGCGACGGCGCGCACCTCGCGCTTCGTCACCAGCCCGGCCTTCGGCCGCCGCATCTCGAGCGCCTCCTCGGCGAGGTGGGGCAGCGCCGGCGGCGGGCGCCAGCCCGGGTCGTCGCGCACGAGCAACACGACGTTCAGGGGCGCGGCCTCGCCCGCCGCGGCGAGCTCCTCGAGCGACGCGAAGCGCCGCACCCGCTCGCGGGCGCCGCCGAGGTCCTCGCACAGCCACGCGGCGAGGCCGCGCTCGCCGTGCTCGGCGAGGTGACGCGCCAGCGCGGCGGGACCCGACGGTCCGCCCGTCAGCACCGCCGCCTTGCGCGAGCGCCTCACCCGCGCCGCCACGCCCGCGAGCGACCGGCCGTGGACCGAGAGGAGCGCCGCGTCGTCCCAGGCGATGCCCGCGCGCGCGAACGCCCACTGCACCGCGCTCGGGTGCGGGACGACGTCGACGTGCTCCGCCCCGACGCGCTCCACGAGCCGCGCCCCGATCCCGAAGAAGAGCGGATCACCCGAGGCGAGCACGCACACCGCGCGCTCGTCCGCGGCGGCGGCGATGCGCTCCACCTCGGCGGCGAGATCCTTGCCGAGGACGATGCGCTCACCGGCGAACTGCGGGAAGAAGGCGAGGTGGCGCGCTCCACCGGCGAGGACACCCGCGGTCGCGACCGCGTTCACGGCGCGGGCGGAGAGCCCCGCGCAGCCGTCGGCGCCGACGCCCACGATGGCGACGGCGCGCCTCACCGCGCCTCCTCGGCGAGGATCGCGAGGGCGTTCAGGACGGCGACGGCGACCGGGGTCCCGCCCTTCCGGCCCCGCGCGACGATCCACGGCACCGGGAGGCGCCGCGCCGACTCCTTCGACTCGGCCGCGCCGACGAAGCCGACGGGCACCGCGACGACGAGCGCCGGCCGCGCGCCCTCCTCCTCGACGAGCCGCTGGAGCTCCGCGAGCGCGGTCGGCGCATTCCCCACCGCCACCACCGCACCGTCGAGGAGGCCGAGCCGCGCGGCCTTGCGCATCGCCTCCGCAGCGCGCGTCGTGCCGCGCTCGCGCGCGGCGGCGCCCACGTCCTCGTCGCCGATGAAGCTGCGGATGCCGAGCCGCGGCAGGCCGGCGACGATCATGCGGACGTCGGCGAGCACCGGCGCGCCGCGGCGCAGTGCGGCGACGCCCGCCTCGATGGCGCCCGCCGAGAGCTCCATCGCGCGGGCGAACTCGAGGTCCGCCGTCGCGTGGACGACGCGCCGGACGACGCTCCACTCCGGCGCGGCGAACGGGTGCGCGCCGACCTCGCGGTCGATGATCGCGAAGCTCTCCTCCTCGATGCGGCGCCCCGCGGCGACGATCCGGTCCGCCATCACGCCTCCCCCGGCGCACGCGCCAGCAGCTCACCCTCGAACCCGACGAGCGTCGCGCGCACGAGGACGCCCGGCGCCGCCGCCGCACAGCGGCGCGCGACGTCGCGGCAGAGCGCCGTGCCCGCGGCGCGCTCCACGCCCGCGCCGCGCCACAGCTCCAGCGCCTCGCGCGCCGTGTTCGCCGCGAGGACGCCCGCGCACAGCGCGCCGCCGCCGCCCGCCGCGTGGGTCACGGCGGAGAGGTACGCGAGGTCGACCGCCGCGTCCGACGCGTGGATCGCGAGCGCGCCGGCGCCGAGCTTCGACATCTTCCCGACCATCGCCACCACCTCGACGCGCGCCGCCCCGCGCAGCGAGGCGTGGCGCAGCGCCGCGCCCATCGCGTCGCCGACCTGGATGAACGCGCCCTCGGCGAGCGCGGGCCACAGGCGCATCGCGTGCGCCTCGGTGCGCCCGCCCGTCGTGAAGACCAGCTCGGCGACGCCGGAGGCGCAGGCGACGTCGATGGCCGCTGCCACGCTCGCCTGCCAGGCGCGCGTCGAGAAGGGGCGGACGACGCCCGTCGTGCCCAGGATCGAGATCCCGCCGACGAGGCCGAGCCGCGGGTTGAGCGTCGCCCGGGCGAGCTCGGCGCCGTGCGGGACCGACACCGTGACGCGCGCTCCGGCGCGGCCCCACGCTGCGAGCTCGGCGGCGACCATCTCGGCGATGTTGCGCCGCGGGACCGGGTTGATCGCCGGCGCGCCGAGCTCGAGGCCGAGGCCTGGCCGCGTGACGACCGCGACGCCCTCCCCGCCGCGGATCTCGACGCCGGCCGCGTCGGCGAGCTCGACCTCCGCGACGATCTCGGCGCCGTGCGTCGCGTCGGGATCGTCGCCGCCGTCCTTCACCACGGCGCAGCGCGCGGTGGCGCCGCGGCGCTCCGCGCGCGCGATCGCGAACGTCGCCGGGCTGCCGTTGGGGAGCGTGATCGCGACGCTCCACGGCCGCTCGCCCGTGATCGCGTACCGCGCCGCAGCGCGCGCCGCGGCGGCGGCGCAGGCGCCGGTCGTGAAGCCGGTGCGCAGGCCCGGCGCGTTCGTGGCGAGCTCCGTCATGGGGCTCGAGCGGCCGCGCGCGGGCAGGCGTCGCAGGGCAGCGGGGCGGTCCCGGCGAGCACGGCCGCGAGCCGCTCGTCGAGCAGCGCGAGGAGGCGCGCGTCGGGGCCGAGGTGCGCCGCGAGCCGCACCTCGCGCCCGGCGTGCCGCGCGCCGAACTCGGCGACCTCGCGCGCGAGCTGGCGGACGAGGAGGCCGTCGAAGAGGAAGAAGGGCCAGACGACGATCGCGCCGTCGTGCATGCGGCCCAGCTCCTCGAGCGCCGCCGGCGCGAGCGGCTGCGTCACGGCGATGAAGCACGGGGCTGCGCGCGCGAAGCCGCCGCGCTCGCCCAGGATGCGGACGAGCTTGCAGAAGTCGCCGTTCGCGTCGCGGTCCGACGAGCCGCGCCCGACGCCGAGGAGCGCCGTGCGGGCGGCCTCCGGGCCGCGGAGCGGCACGGCCTCCTCGAGGCGCGCCAGCGCCAGGTCGGCGAGCCCGTTCACGACCCCGATGACCCGCGCCGCCTCGAAGCGCACGCGCGGGAAGGCGGCCCGCGCGACCGCGAGCGCCTCGGGGACGTCGTCCTTGACGTGGCCGGCGGCGAGCAGGAAGAGCGGGAGCACGACGACGCGGTCGGCGCGGGCCGCGAGCGCGGCGAGGGCATCGCCGAGGAGCGGCGCGGCGAGCTCGACGTAGCCGTGCGCGATGTCGAGGTCGGGGCGCCGCCGGCGGTACGCCGCGACGAGCGCCTCGAACTCCTCGTTCGCGCGCGCGACGCGGCTGCCGTGGCCGAGGATCAGGACCGCGATGCGTTCCACGTGAGCGCCTCCTCGTAGGTGAGCGGGAGCGGGCCGCCGCCGCGCAGCGCGGCCCAGAGCTGCGCCACCCACGGCGGGCGAAGCGCGGCGCGCGCGAGCAGCGCCGCGTCGGTGAGCACCTCGCGCAGCGGCGCGTCGGCGAGGATCCGCCCCTCGCCCAGGACGAGCGCGCGCTCGGCGAAGAGCGGCGCGACGTCCACGGCGTGCGTCGCCGCGAGGAGCGCCGCGCCGCGCGCGACCGCGACCTCGCGGAGGAGCCGCGCGACGGCGAGCTCTCCGGCGGGATCGAGGCCCGCGGTCGGCTCGTCGAGGAGGAGCAGCGTCGGCCCGAGCGCGAGGACGCCGGCGAGGCCCGCGCGCTTGCGCTCACCGTACGAGAGCGCCTCGACGACGCGCCCGGCGCAGGCGGCGACGCCGGTCGCGGCGAGCGCCTCGGTGGCGCGGCCGCGCGCCTCGGCGGGCGCGGCGCCGGCGTGGCGCGGCCCGAGCATCACGTCCTCGAGGACGGTGGGCCCGAGGAGCTGGTCCGCCGGGTTCTGGAAGAGCAGGCCGGCGCCGGCGCGCACCGCGGCGCCGGGGCCGTCCACGCGCTTCCCGTGCACCTCCACCCGCGCGCCCGGGGCCGGGAGGAGCCCCATCGCGACGCGCAACAGCGTCGTCTTGCCCGCGCCGTTGCCGCCGAGCAGCGCGACGCGCTCGCCGGGGGCGATCGCGACGCGCACGTCGCGGAGCGCGGCCGGCGCGCCAGGCGGCCCGAGCGCGTCGGCCTCGACGAGCAGCGCCGGCGTCACCACGTGCCCCACCCTGCCGCCGCGCAGCCCGCGAGGGCGATCGCGGCGACACCGGCGAGCGCGGCGTCGGGCGCGCCGCCCCAGCGGACCGGCGGCAGCGCGTCGAACCCGGGCTCGCCACGGATGGCGAGGCACTCCGCGGTCGCGACGGCGCGGTCGAAGGCGCGGCCGGTCACCGCGCCGGCGAGCACCCCTCCCGATCGCACCCCGCGGCAGAGACCGCCGTAGCCGAGGCGCGCGCGCTGCGCCTCGCGGACACCCGCGACGGCGAGGCCGAGGTCTGCGACCTGGCGCTCCGCCAGCGCGAGGAGCTCGACGACGGCGCGAGGGCAGCGCGCCCAGGCGAGCGCGGCAAGCAACCCGCGGAACGGCAGCGCCGTGCCGAGCCACGCGGCGACGCAGCCCCCCGCCAGCACGCGCGAGGAGATCGCGAGGCCGCGGACCGCGCCGCCGCCGAACGCCGCGGCGACGACGCCGAGCAGCGCGGGCGTGGCGAGGAGGCAGACGACGCGCGGCCGCGCGCCGCGCCAGAGCGCCGCCGCGAGCGCCAGCGCCGCGATGGCGAGCGCGCCCGCAGGCCGCGGCGCGGACGCGGCGACCGCGATCGCGAGGAGCGCGACCGCGAGCCGGAGGCGCGGATCCCCCGTCACGCCGGGTCGCCCGAGGCGACGCCGAGCCGGACGAGGACGTCGGGGCGGCGGCGCGCGAGGAAGGCGACGGCGAGGGACGTGACCACCGACTCGATCGCGATCATCGGCAGCTCGGCCGGCGCGTACCCGACGGCGACGCCGAGGAGCGTGCGCCCGAACCCACCGGGCGGCGCGAGCGCCGACGCGAGCTGGAGCGAGGCGACGCCGTAGGTGGCGAGGTTCCCGGCGAGCGCGGCCGCGAAGGCGCCGGGCGCGACGCCGGCGCCCGCGGCCCGGAACACGCGGAACACGGCCCACCCGGCGAAGGCGCCGGCGATCCCCATCGAGGCGAGGTCGGCGCCGAGCGCCGTCACGCCGCCGTGCCCGAGCAGGAACGCCTCGAGCACCACCGCGACGAGCGCCGCGAGGACCGCGAGCGAGGGCCCGAGCAGGATCGCCGCCAGCGCCACGCCGCAGGCGTGCGCGCTCGTCCCGAGCGGCAGCGGGATCTCGACGCTCGAGAAGACGAACACCAGCGCGGCGGCGGTCGCGACGAGCGCCTTCGCGAACGGGTCGGCCGCGGTGCGCAGGCGATAGGCGCGGAGCGACGCCGAGAGGAACGGGACGCAGGCGACCGCCCAGCCGAGGCACGCGGCCGGCGGCAGCACGCCGTCGGCGATGTGCATGGCGCTCGCGCGTCGGGGGAGCGCCAGCGCGGCGAACGCCGCGAGCGCGAAGCAACGCCTCAACCTGGCATCCGGGTCCCGGCGAGCGATCTCCGCGCTCGCGGGACGGCCACAACGTGGCATGGCGTCCTCGCCTGCCCGGGTAGGTCTCCTGGCTCGTGGGTTCGGGGGAGAGCTCCCCTCGCGCCGCTCTCGCCTTCCCCGGCACGTGCCGAGTGGCTCTCGAGAGCGGCTCCCCACTCACAGTGGCGGGACCGCGCCGGATTCTCACCGGCTTCCCTGTTACGCCCGTGAACGGGCACCCGGGTTACTTTGTGTCCGGCGTCGTAGCCCTTCCTCGCGATGGGTGTCAAGCACTGCGCGAGAACCCCGCCTGTCGCCTCGCGTTCTCGGCGATTGCGCGACCGGCTATCCTGCGCGAGTGCCCACGGCGGTGATCCTCGGCTGCGGCTACACCGGAGTGCGCGTCGCGGAGCGGCTGCTCGCGGCCGGAACGCGCGTCCTCGCGACCTCGCGGCGCTGCCCCTCCGCCTCGCGGAGCGCCGCTCGCAGGCGCTTGAGCAGCTCCGGCCCGTCCTTCCCCGCCGCCTTCACGATTGACGCGTCGGGGTCCGGCTTCGCGGCGGTGGCCAGCTCGGCCAGCGTGCGGAAGAGGGCCGCGGCCGGCTGCTCGAGCCGGCACACCATCCGACGCGGGCAGGTGCGTCGGCAAGGGGTCGCCCGCCGCGAAGACGCCCTCGAGGCTCGTGCGCATCCGGTGGTCGGTGCGGACGTACCCGCGTTCGGTGAGGGCCACCTGTCCACCGAAGAGGGCGGTCGCCGGGAGGTGGCCGATGAAGTAGAAGCAGCGGTCGACCCGGACCGCCTCGCGCGCGCCGGAGCGGGTGTCACGGAGGACGACCGCGTCGAGCCGCCCGTCTCCGTCGAAGCGTTCGACCTCGGTGCGCCAGCGGAACTCGAGGCGCGGGTTGGCGAGCGCCTCGGCGCGCGCGGCCGGGTGGGGCGCGGAGGCTCCCCTCGTCGCGCCGCACCGACACGATCACCCGGTTCGCGAAGCGCGCCAGGAAGACCGGCTCCTCGAGGGCGGCGTCGCCGGACCCCATCACGAGGACGTCCTTGCCCGCGCACGCCGCCGCGTCGCAGGTGGCGCAGAAGGAGATGCCCTTCCCGTCGAGCAGCGCCTCCTCGCCCGGCACACCCAGGGTGCGCGGCCGGCCGCCGGTGGCGAGGACGACCGCGCGCGCGTGAGACGGGAGCGTGAGCGGCGCGCCAGGGAGAGGGTCTCTCGATGCCGAATTCGAACGCTGGCCCCACGGCTGCCGAGGGGTGGTGGCGCTGGCGGCGCCACTTCCCGTTGTTCCCGCGACGGCCACCGACGGACGAGTTCAGCCGCGCCCGAGCAGCGCGACGAGCGCCCCTCGCGTCGCCTTCGTCGTCCCGGTGAGCAGCCAAGGTCATACGCACTGCAATCTACCCCCCGCGTCGACGGCCCGTCGCGGCGGTATCCGCCAGCCGCCCGAGCGCGATCCGCAACGTGACGCTCCGCGCTCTCGAACGCCGCGCCTGACGTGCGGGCGCCGGTCGCTGGACCCCGAACGCCCGACCTCGTCACCACGGACTTGCCAGGCCCGAGCGGCGTCGCGCGTCGACCACTGGCCCGGCGGCGGCGTGACACGCCCGCTGCATTCACCGTGGGTGCTTCCAATGTGGGGCAGCACCGTAGTGGAGCATTGCGGACGAGTATTGAGCGTAGTGATATGCGATACAATCGTCGCCTGGACCGATCGGCCCTGCGGCGAGGAGCTGGAGTCAGGTCATGTGTCAGCATGGCGTCCACGGCGGGGGCGAGGTCGTCGTGGCGCCGTGCGTCGCGGCGGTATCCGCCACACCGTCCGAGCGCAATCCGCGATGTGACGGCTTCGCGCTGGCGACGGTCGCGCCCGAGGTGAGGGCGACGGTCGCCCAGTCCAGACGCCCGAGCTGGTGACCACCGCCTCCGAGACTTCCCGAGGGGCGATCGCGCGGCGCCCTGGCGCAGGTCGTGTCCGCGCCACGACGTAAGGCCTGGAGAATGATCATGCGTATCGTCGCGACGGCCCTGTCCATCGCTCTCTTTCCCACGTCTGCCGGGCTGCAGCCCGTCCACGTCACGGTGGATGCCACCGCTTCGGATGGGGGCGCGAACGGCGTCTCCCAGGTCGCCATCCCCCGCGGGGAGGGCGGTGGAGCAGCGCAGGCGCGACTCGAGCCGGGAGGGCCTCTCCGCGACTCGGTAGGCGCGCTCGGAACTGCACTCCGGGATCCCGCGGCACCGAGCGGGCTGCTCGCGGTGACTGTGAACACGCTCGGGCAGACGCTCGAGCGCACCGTCGACGGCAACGGCACAATCGTCGAGCGTCTCTTCGACAGGATGGGCGCGCTCGTCGCCCAGCAGGTGGTCGGAACGGTCCGCGACCTGCCCGTCGTCTCACAGTCTCATGTCGAGGTCGTCGATCTCGTCCGAATCGTACGCGACACGAGCGGGAGCCTGATTCAGGTGGTGATCGATCCTGCCGACAGGATCCTGTCGATCGGCATCTTCCGCCCCCAGGCCGTGGTTCCAGGTCCGACGCCTGGCCCGCTTCCGGCGCGAGCGCGATAGAGTCCGGGCTCGACGGGCGACACCGCCCCGCCCTGAAGGCGTGAGCACCACCGTAATTAGGGCCGTACGCCGACGTTCCGCGTGGCCATCCGAGATGAGAGCTGCGATAGGAGCCCCCGCTCCTCGGCTCCTGCCGAGGGTGACCGTGCTTGGGATCGGGTGTGTGAACGGAGCACCTCGGCGACGTGTTTCACACGTACA
>JBJMQK010000160.1:0-4291 GCA_045802735.1 Anaeromyxobacteraceae bacterium
GCCCTGGCGGTCACGGTCGCGTTCCGCACGCTCAGCGTCCACGTCCCCGCGACGACCGGAGCCGTCCCGACGACGCCGATCTGGATGGGTCCATTGAAGAGCGTGACCGTGACGGTGTTGCCGGTCGTGATCGTCGCGGTCCCGTTCACGTCCCAGCGCGCCTGGCCGGTGCGGAACCGGGCGGCAGCGATCGTGAGCTGATCGCCGACGGCCACGACCGTGATGGACACGGTGGCGGGTGCCGAGCGCTGCGCGACGCCGACGTTCGCGACGGTGTAGGCGAAGCTGAAGTCGCCCGGCGTGGCGCCGGCGGTGTAGGTGACGTTGCCCGTCGCGGAGACGGTCGCCGTTCCACCCGTCACGGACCCCGGCACGATCTGGATCGAGGTGGGATCGATCGTCCCGGTATTGGCGAGGTCATTGGCCGTGAGCGTCGTCGCGAGGATGACGAGCGGCGTGTTCACGGTGACGCTGAACGGCCCGTCGGCGATGGCCGTCGGCACTGCGCCGCCGGGGTTCGCGTTCACCGTGACGGTGACCGTCCCGACGTTCGAGGTGCCCACGGCGTCGGCGAGCGTGTACTGGAACGTGGCCGTGCCGAGCAGCCCGGAGCTGAAGCTGATCGTCCCGTCGGCGTTCACGACGGCAGTCCCGGCGCTCGGACCCGGCGCGAGGATGACGGGGAGGCCTGGCGCGGTGAGCGGGCAGCCTGCACCGGTGCTGTCATTGGCGAGGACCGGGATCGTGACCGCCACGCCCTGCAGCGTCGTGGCCACGTCGTCCTGCGTGAACGGGACGCCGCACGGGAACGCCGCAGCGAGGCCCATCGAGACCGGCGAGAAGCCCTGCCCGCCCGCGGAAGAGGACACCGTGAGGGAGGGCGGCGGGATGAGGACCGGCGTGACCGTGAAGGTCACGGACGACGGATCGCCTGCGATGCCGCCGGGGATCTGGGTCGCCGTGGGGAAGCCGTCGATGCGCAGGGCCGGGGTCGCGGCGGGGAGACCCGTCGCGAACTTGTCGCTCGAGGTCGCCACCACGGTCAACGTCCCGGCGCCAGCCGGATCCCAGGTGGCCTGCGTGACCTGCACCTCGTCGACGATGTGGCGCGTCGCGGAGGAGGGCGGGGCGTCGCCGCTGTTCGTCACGGTGATGACCGGCGGGATGCTCGTCGCAGGCACCGGGATGCCCTGGCCGTAGAAGTCGCCGAGCGTCGGCGTCGTCGGGCCCCTCATCAGCACGGGCGAGACGCCCGCGGCGGCGGCGGTGAGCTTCGCGGCGCCCTGCCCGATCCCGGGGATCGCGTTGGCGCTCACGTCGACCTGGGCCTGCGTCCCGGCGGCGTCACGGGCGTAGGTTGCGTGATTGATCGTGAGCGGGCTGCCGATGGGGCTCGCGACGAAGTCGTGCAGCTTGCCCGTCAGCGCGAAGAGGGGCTCGCGGATGCAGCGATCGACGTTGCCGGGGCCGTCAAAAGGCCCGCAGATCTCGAACCAGTTGGCGAAGGGAGCTCCGGTGATGGACGTGAGGGTGGCGCCATCGCCGAGGAACTGATTGCCATTCAGCGTGATCAGGGGAGACGCAGGCCCGCCCGAGACGGCGGCCGGCTGGAGGAACGGCCCGACGCGGCTCGTGAGGGCGCCGGTGAAGTCGCCCGGAGCACCGATGCCGATGTCCTCGCTGAAGGTGATGTCCCGGTTCCCGACCCCTGCCACCACGTCCGGGAACGTCTCGCTTCCGTAAGGGTGGTTGACGGTGTAGGTGCCGTTGAAGGGAACACCGGCGGTGACGCGGATGCGGGTGAAGACGATCTGGCCGCCGGGCGCGGGGGCGGCACCCGAGAACGCGCTCTCGAGCGCCAGCACCAGGACGGCGCGCTTGGCGGCGCTCGTCGCCATGGTGGACACGCCGCGGACATAGAAGATCTCGTCGGGGTAATTGGAGGGGAAGACGTAAGGGGGAGTGGGAAGGCCGGCGCCCGTGAGGAGGCACGCCGTCTGCTGGAGGCCGCCCGGATCCACCGCGTTCGGCAGGCAGATGTCGAGCACGGTGCCGCTCAGATCCTGGTACCACGCCGGGAAGCCGTTCTGCGGCGGCGAGGGGAGGGCGACCGGGCCCATCCTGTTCAGATCAGCCTGGGCGGCGCTCGCCAGCGCCAGCAGCGTCACGACTGCACCGACTCTCGTCACGAATTTCATTACATCCCCCTCGCTTGGTCGCGCCTGGCCCCGTCACGACATGCAACTGGGTCTCGATGCGAATACCTGTCGCGTCCTGCGCAGGTTGTGTGTCTCAAGGGCAGATTGTCGCCTTTCACCGTAAGTCCCAAGTCGGGCATTCACGGTTGAATCAGCGGCGGTTACGGTCCGGGGCCGGTCCGTCCGAAGGCGTTCGGCCGCGCCGGGGGCAGCGGAACGACCACCGGGCTCGCTCGACGGTCGGTTCGGGCGCTCCCGGAGCGCGTTCCCGTCGCGAGGCGTGGGAAGCGGCGAGGCGCTGAGAGCACCCCTTCATTCCACGGTCGTCGGCGGCCCTGATGAAGGGAAAGGTGCGCGCACGCGATCAGCGCGAGCCGCCCCGGCGCCGGAACGGCTGACGCGTCACTGCCGGCAGCGGCGGCGGCGGTGCTGGCTCTCGAGGCAAGGCCGCGGCCTGCGGTGGCGGCGCGACGGCGCGGGCGAGCGGCTTCGCCTCGTAGCGCGCCAGGAAGTGCTCGCCGGCCGAGAAGGACCCGATCGCCAACCGTCGCCCGACGAGGACCTGGGTCATGCATTCGACGAGCGCCTCGCTCGCGCCACCGCGCCGAGCGACCTCTGCGCCGATCACGGCGAGGCCCTCGCCGTCTCGCGCCTCGAGGTCGAGCGTGAGGACCGGCGCGACGCCCGGGTCGATCGCGTCGAACTCGGGGCAGGCGGCGAGCGCCGCCGGCAGGTCGCGCGCCACGACGTCGGGGGGCAGCTGGAGGTGCGTCGGCTGCAGCGGCCCCTGCGGCAACGACGGAGCGGCGGGGACCTCCGGAGGCACGGGGGCGCCGCGAGCCGTCGCCGCGCCCCCGCCTTCCTGCGCGCGCTCGGACTCGTCCGCCGACAGCAGCACGGCCGCGGCCGCACCGATCCCGGCGATCCCGGCGACGCCAACCCAGACCCGTCTCTTCACCTTGCGTTCCCGATCGGCCCCGACCGCCGACGCGGGGCTCCGTGGCTCGTGACGGCCACGGCGTCGAGCGTACACGGTTGTCGGCGAGGCCCACAGTGCGCGACGCCCAACCGCCGCCGCGCGTGTGCGGCGCCTGGCGCTTGCTCGCCTACCCGCCGAGGGAGGTAAGGAGCACGGGTCACCTTCGACTCGGAGCTCCCATGCGTCTGTCCAGGGCCGTCCTCTGCCTGTGCCTCCTCCTTCCGCTGTCAGTGAAGGCGGCGACCGTCTCGGTCGCCGGCGCGACCTTCAAGGTGCGGCGCGGGCAGGCCCCGCTCGCGGCGCGCAGCGTCGCCATCGCCGCCGCGCGGAACGAGTTCGAGCCGTTCCAGCTCCTCGTGACCGGCCCGGCGACAGGCGTCACCGCCACGGCGACGAGCCTCTCGAACGGCGCCGCGACCACCGGCCCGGTGCGGCTCTACCGCGAGGACCTCATCCGCATCGTGACCCAGTCGGCGCCGGACGCCATCGTCCCCGCCGGCGAGTCCCTCCCCGACGCGCTCGTGCCCGACGTCGACGAGCTGTACGGCGAGAAGCGCAATGCGTTCGTCGGCTTCAACGTCGCCTCCGGCGAGACCCGCGCCATCTGGGGCGAGGTCCGCGTCCCGGAGACGGCGGCGCCCGGCACGTACACGGGATCCGTCACCGTCCGCTTCGCCGAGGGGTCGGCGACGATCCCCGTGTCACTCACCGTCTACGACTTCGCGCTCCCGACGAAGCCCTCGCTGAAGAGCGCGTTCGGCCTGTACTACGGCGCGATCCCGAGCGGCCACGGCATCGCCTGGTCCGGCGCGGCGTTCCCGGCGCTCCGCGAGAAGTACGGCGCGCTGGCGCTCGACCACCGCGTGTCGCTCTCGCACCACGACGACGGCGACGGGTCCATCGCCCACTTCGACGCGACCTACGGCCCGCTCGTCGCCGGCACGGCCGCGACGCAGACGCCGAAGGCGGCGCTCTCGAGCCTCGAGGTGACCACCGGCTCCACCGACACGGCAGGCCTGAAGAGCTGGTACGACCACTTCGCCGCGCAGGGCCTCGGCGATCGCCTCTTCCAGTACACCTGCGACGAGCCGCCGCAGACCTGCGCCTGGACCGA
>JBJMQK010000169.1:0-2624 GCA_045802735.1 Anaeromyxobacteraceae bacterium
GGAGGTGGGTCCCCACACACGGTCCTGCCTACGCTTCCGCTCAGGACGAACGGAGGTGGGTCCCCGCACATGCTCCTCCCACGGCCCGCTCAGGAGAACGGAGGTGGGGTTACCGCACACGTTCGTCCGCGGCGCCGCTCAGGGCGAAGGCGCCGCGCCGTCCGGGACCACCGGCAGCCGCTTCCGCCGCGGGTCGCCGGGGCCGCCCTCGGCGGCGAGCTGGCCGCAGGCGGCGGCGATGTCGCGGCCGCGGTTCTTGCGGACGACCGCGGTGACGTTGCGGGCGAGGAGGAGGTCGCGGAAGCGCTCGACGCGGGCGGGCTCCGGGGCGGCGTAGCCGAGGCCGGGGTTCGCGTTGTAGGCGATGAGGTTCACCTTCGCGGGGATGCCGGCGAGGAGCCGCGCGAGCCGGGCGGCGTCGTCGTCGCTGTCGTTCACGCCGCCGAGGAGGACGTACTCGAACGTGATGCGGCGGCCCTGCTTCATGGGGAAGGCGCGGCAGGCGTCGAGGAGGCGCGCGAGCGGATAGCGGCGGTTCACCGGCATGAGCGCGTCGCGCTGCGCATCGGTCGTGGCGTTGAGGCTCACCGCCAGCTTCACCTGCGTCTCCGCGCCGAGCCGCAGCATCTGCGGGACGAGGCCGGAGGTCGAGACGGTGACGTGGCGGTGCGAGAAGTTCGGGCCGTCCTCGCAGAGGAGCAGCTCGAGCGCGAGCTTCAGGCTCTCGAAGTTGTGGAGCGGCTCGCCCATCCCCATGAAGACGAGGTTCGTGAGCGGGCGCGGGCCCTCCCCCTCGCCCAGCTCCACGAGCCGGCGGTTCGCGCGGTGGACCTGGTCGGCGATCTCGCCGGGGCCGAGGTTTCGCGCGAGCCCCATGGTGCCCGTCATGCAGAAGGTGCAGCCCACCGCGCAGCCGACCTGCGAGGAGACGCACAGGGTCCGGCGCTCGCGGTTCTGCGGGCCCTCCCCGTCCTCGTCGCCGACGTGCGGCATGTAGACGGACTCGATGAAGCGCCCGTCGGAGGTGCGCCACTTCCACTTGATCGTGCCGTCGGAGGAGCGGTGCTCCTCGGCGATCTCCAGCGTGCGGAGCGTGAAGCGCTCGGCGAGGCGCTCCCGCAGCGGGCGCGGCAGATCGGTCATCTCGTCGAACGAGGCCGCGCCCTTCTGGTGCAGCCAGCGGAACAGCTGGCGCGCGCGGTAGGGCTTCTCGCCGAGGCGCTCGAGCTCGAGCGTGAGCCGCGCGAGCGGGTACGCGCGGAGGTCCGGCCGCTCGTCGTGAGCGATCGTCAAGGCGCACCTCCGCCCGCGGCGGTGGTCATCGCCGCGGCGACGCGCTCGTCGTCGGCCGGCGCGCGGCGCCGCGCGATCTCGACGCGCGTCACCCGGCGCTCGTCGCCGCCGCGCACCGTGAACGTGAGCCCGTCCCACGCGACGAGCGCCCCCACCGCGGGCACGCGCCCCGCGGTGGCGGTGACGAACCCGCCGAGCGTCTCGTAATCGCCCTCCTCCGGGAAGCGCACCGGCGCGTCGGGCTCGCCCTCGCCGTCGCCCGGGCCCGCCCGCTCGTTGAGGAAGTCCTCCAGCTCGCGCAGCGGGACGCTCGCGTCGGCGAGGTAGACGCCCGGCGACAGCTCCCGCACCGGCGCGGCCTCGACGTCGCCCTCGTCCTGGATCTCGCCGACGATCTCCTCGATGACGTCCTCGAGCGTGGCGAGCCCGCTCGTCCCGCCGAACTCGTCGACCACCACCGCGAGGTGGGTCTTCCGCTTCTGCATCTCCTTCAGCAGGCGCGAGATCTTCATCCCCTCGGGCACGAAGAACGGCGGCTTCATGCAGCGATCGAGCGCCGCGAGCACGTTGCGCGGCCCCTTCGCGAGCTCGGGGATGATGTCGCGAACGAGCAGCACGCCGACGATGTTGTCGATCGAGTCGCGGTACACCGGCGTCCGGCTGTAGGGGTTCTCGGTGAGCGTGCGCAGGATCTCCTCGACGGGCGCGTCGCGGTCGATCGCGACCATCCGGGTGCGGGGGATCATGATCTCCTTCGCCACGCGGTCGGCGAACTCGAGCACGCTGTTGAGCAGCTCCTCCTTGACCTCGTCGAGCACGCCCTCGCGCGTCCCCATCTCGATGAGGTACTCGATCTCGGCGCCGGTCACCGCCGGCGTCGAGGCCTTCGCGCCGCCGAACACCGTCACGATGGCGTTCGTGGCGCGGACGAGCCCGGTCGTGAGCGGCCAGAGCAGCGCGTGTAGCATCCGCACGCCCGGCACCGCGGCGAGCGAGACCGCGATCGGGTGCCGCTTCGCGAGCGTCTTGGGGATGATCTCGCCCACGAACAGGATGCCGCAGGTGGTGACGGCGGTCGCGATCGCGAGCACCGTCCCCCCGTTCCAGCCGTGCGTCGCGGACAGCCCGGAGGCGATCTCGCCGGCGAGGGCGCCCGCCCCGATGTTCACGAGCGTGTTGACGACGAGGAGCGTCGACAGGACGCGCTCCGGGCTCTCGACCCAGATGCGCAGCGAGCGCCCGCGGCGGCTCCCCCCCTCGACCAGCTGGCGGGCGCGCGCGTCGCCGAGCGCGGTCAGAGCGGTCTCGCTCCCGGAGCAGAAGACGGCGCC
>JBJMQK010000179.1:0-15085 GCA_045802735.1 Anaeromyxobacteraceae bacterium
CGCGGGCCGGCGGCGGCTCGCGGTGCCGCGTGCGCTTCGAGACCACCTCGCGCTGCGGGGGCGGCTCGCGCTGCGCCGGCGCCGCGGCGACGCGCTCCGGCTCCTTCGGCGCCGGGGGTGGCACGGCGGCAGCGGGCGGGGGCGCATTCGGTGCGGCCGCCGCGCTCGCCGTCCCGGCGGGCGCCGGGGTCGGGGTCGCGTTCGCGTTCGCGTTCGCGGTCGGGGTCGGGGTCGGGGTCGGCGTCGCTGGCGCCGCAGCGGCGGGGCTCGGCACCGGCTCCGGCGCCGCAGCGACCGGGGCGGGAGCAGGCGCCGCAGCGACGGGCGCCGCAGCCACCGGCGCAGGCGCCTCGCGCGACGGCCTCATCACGGAGACCACCACCGCGAGGCCCACCGCGAACAGGAGCAGCATCCCGCCGCCGATGGCGATCAGGCTCCGCCGCGTCGACTTCTTGAGCTGGCGGATGTCCGTGGACTCGCCGCTGCGCGGCGCCGGCGCGTGCTTGATGGGCGCCTCGCTCGTCTGCTCGAGGCCCCTGATCGGCAAGGGCAGCACGTTCGTCGGATCGACGCCGCCGTCGGGCAGGTCCATCCGGTCGAGGAGCGAGCCGCTGCCGCGCGTCGCGACCGGCTCGGGCGCAGCCTTCACCTCCGGCTTCGCGAGCGACGCCATCTCCTCGCTCGCCAGCGCCGCGAGGGCGCTCGCGCCGGTCGGCTTCCACTCGGCGGGCTTGCCGTTCGCGCCGTTCGCCCCGTTCGCGTGCAACGACTTCGCGGGCTCCTTCACGCCGGGTGCGGGCGTGGCTGCCGGCGCTGCCGCGGCGGGCGCGTCAAGGTGCGGAGCGGGCGTCGGCGCCGGCGCAGCCTTCGCAGCACCGCGGGCGACCGGCGCGAGGTACTGCGCCATCTCCGGGATGCGCGAGAGCGAGACCCAGTCGGCCATCCCCGGGCGCCAGGCCAGCGTGTCGGGGCCGATCTCGGCCGACTCCCAGCGGGTCTTCACCGCCGCCGCGGCGAGCGGCCCGACCTGCGCATCGTCGATGGCGACGTACCAGTCGTGGATCGCCTCCGCGCCGGCGACGCCGTTGTGCGCCGGGTTCGAGGCCTCGGCGGGTGGCGCCGCGGTGTGCGCGGTGGCCTTCTCGGCGGCGATCGCCGCCGACCCACCGCCGAACACGTTCTGGAACGCCGTGCCGAGCTCGTTCTCGAGCGACGTCTCACCGGGGGCGCCGCCGGCAGACGCCGCGGGACCGCTCGGCGCTGCCGCGAGGGTCGGCGCCGGCTCGAGCGGTGCGGGCGCCGCCGCTGGAGGCCGCTTCACCGCCATGATGTTCCCGCACTTCTTGCAGCGCACCTTCACGCCGGCGGGCCCGACCTTGTCGTCGGAGATCATGTACTGCGCGCTGCAGCTCTCGCAGGAGAATTTCATCGTACGGTTCCCGCCTAAACCTTCGTAAAGACTCGCCGATCGTAGGGGGTAGCCCCTCCCGGCGTCAACTCGTCACCACGGCCGAGAGCCCGAGCTGCTCGCGGAGTGCGGCGTACTCCTCGGAGGTGCAGAACAGGACCAGGTCCTGGAGCCGCGTCTCCTCCTTCAATTTCGAGACGGCGGCCTTCTCCGCCACGACCATCCTGCGGACGACGTCGAGGTCCCCCGCGAGGAGCGCCCCGACCCGGTTCGACGTCAGCTCCGCCCCGTCCATGTACGCCCGCACGTCTCCTGGATGCTGCACGTCGCAGTACGCGCGCGCCAGCTTCTTCAGCGTCTGCGTGCGCGTCTCCACGGACAGCGACTTCTCCAGGCGGTGCTTCAGCTTCTGGACGAGGTGCGGGTCGGCGGTGACGACGAAGCGCGACGTGCCGAGGCTCGCGGCCGCCTGGAACACCGCGTCGAGCTGATCGTGCGGCATGAGCCGCGTGAGCATCAGCTCCGGCCGGAGGAACGCCATCGCCTTCGCGATGGTGAACCACAGCTCCTTCTTCGGCCGCTCGTGGAACAGCTCCTCGCCCGCGGCGAACGCCGCCGGCGCGAGCGGCACGAGCTGGATGCGCGGCCCCACCTGCGCCGAGCGGAAGAGCCGCGGCGGCGCCCCCACGCCGAGCGTGCGCGCGACGTACTTGTACATGTTCACGAAGAAGAGCATCGAGCCCGCGACGTCGACCTCGTCCTTCTTCGAGAGCTGGAGGTCCTTCGGCGCCTGCGTGAAGAGGTCCGACGCCTCGCGCGCGAGGAGGGACAGGATCGCCGCCATCGGCCCGCGCGCGCGCTCGTGCAGCACGCGCTCGACCCACGCCTGCTCGTCGAGGGCGCCGCTCGCGGCGTCGCGCGCGAAGCGGCGCAGCCGCGCCACCACCTGCCCCTCCTCCGCGCTCGCCCCGCCCGCCAGGAACGCGAGCGCCTGCGCCGCGGAGTAGGCCTGGTCGTAGTGCTTCGTCTGGGCGTGCAGCGCGACGAGCGCCGAGATCGCCTTCTGCGGCGGCCCGCCCGCGCGCAGGAGCCGGCGCCACGCGTCGATCGCCTCGCCCTCGCGCCCGGGGAGCTTCGCCGCGAGCTCGGCGTGCGCCTCCACCGCCTGGATGTCCGACGGGTCGGCCTTCGCCACCACCTCGAACGCCATGCGCGCGCCGTCCACGTCGTCGAGGACGCGCCGGTACAGCTCGCCGAGCGTCTTCCACAGCGCCACCCGCGCCGCCCCCGCCTCGGGGCCCTTGGGCAGGCGCTGGATCATCCGCACGTAGGCGCCCTCGAGGTCGCGCCAGCGCTGGCGCTTCGTGAGCAGCGCCTCGAGCTCCGCGAACGCCTGCACGAGCTTCGGGTCGGCGTCGAGCGCGAGGTCGAGGTGCCGCGCCGCGCCGGCCTCGTCGCCGAGGTCGTCGCGCAGCGTGAGCGCGAGCGCGTGGTGCAGCTTCGCCGCGCGCTGCGGGTCGGCCTTCACCTCGGGCGTCTCGAGCATGCGCGCGAGGACGTCGGCGGCCTTCTGGCCCTGCTTCGTCTCGCGGTAGAGGCCGAGCAGCGCCTCCGTGACCTTCACGTTGCCCGGGTCGAGCTTCGCCGCGCCGGTGAAGGCGTCCACCGCCTGGTACGCGTCCTTGAGGCGGTCGCGGCACAGCTCGCCGATCGCCATGTACATCTCGAGCTTCGCCTGGCCCTCGAGCTGACCCACGAGCTTCTGGCGGTGCTCGACGGCGGCGTCGAAGTCGCCACCCTTCTCGAGCACGGCGACGAGGCTGCGGCGCGACCGCTCGTGCCCACCGTCGATCTCGAGCGCCTTCTCGAAGCTCTTCGCGGCGCGGTCCGGCTGCGACAGCGCGGCCTGCAGGTCGCCGATCTGCGAGTACGTCTCGACGACCTCGAGGTCGGTGAGCCCGTCGCGGTGGTGGATGAGGATGGCCTGGAAGATCTTGAGCGCCTCCTCCGCCGCCTTCTCCTCGACGAGGAGGTGCCCGAGCGCCTCGAGCGCCGGGAGGTACGTCGCGTCGAGCTCGTAGGCGCGGCGCTGGCACTCGAGCGCCTTCGCGCGCTTGCCGAGCTTCTCGGCGACGTGGCCGAGCCGGTACGACTGCCGGCACAGCTCCTTCGCGTCGCCGTCCTGCGCGAGGCGCTTGACCACGACGTCGAGCACGCCCTCGGCGCGGGGCCAGTCGGCGTGCGCGACGTAGAGGTCGGCGAGCGGCCGCGCGGCGGGGAGGTAGTCCGGGACGCGGCGCAGCGACTCCTCGTAGAGGCGCACCGCGCCGTCCGGGTCGTCGCGCTCCTCCTGGTGGATGCGCCCCGCCTCGTGGAGGAGCCGCGCCTTGGTGGCGTCGTCCTCGGCGTAGCGCGCCTCGGCGAGCAGCCAGCGCAGGTACGCCTCGCGGTCCTGCTCCACCTCGGCGATCTTGCGCAGCGCGCGGAGCGAGGGCAGGTGGCCCGGGTCCACGTCGAGGGCCCGCGCGTAGGCGATCTTCGCGGCGCCGCGATCCTGGAGCATCTCCTCCTGCAGGCGGCCGATGCGCGACTGGATCTCCACCGCGTCCGGGCCGGAGGCGGCGAGCTTCGCCTCGCGCTGCAGCATCTCGAGCGCGAGGTTCCAGTTGCCGCTCTTCTCGTAGAGCCGCGCCAGCGCCGACACCGCGTCGCGCGCGTCGGGGTCGATGGAGAGCGCGTGGCTGAAGAGCGCCTCGGCGCGATCGGCGCGCCCGAGCTCCCTCCACCACACCTCGCCCACCTGCACCTCGAGCGCCACGACCTCGCGGCGGTCCTGCGAGAGCGTCGCGTGGTGCTGCAGGACGGCGATGAGCTTGTCCCAGCGCGCGTCGCGGCGGTACAGCGCCTCGAGGCTCTTCAGCGCCTGGAGGTTCGAGCCGTCGATGGCGAGGATCGCCTCGTTGCGCTCGATGGCGCGGCTCGGGTTCCCGAGCTTCTCCTGCCAGATGCCGGCGCTCTTGCCGAGGATGCGCACCTTCTCGCGCGGGTCGGTCGCGAGCTCGGCCTGCCGCTCGTACACGCGGTTCAGCTCGGCGAAGCGATCGAGCTTCGTGTAGAGCCGCTCGAGCCCGGCGAGCGCCTCGCGGTTCCGGTCGTCGAGGCCGAGCACCGAGCGGTACGCCTCGACGGCGGCCTCGTCGTCGCCGAGCTCGTTCTCGTGCAGCGCCGCGACCTGCAGCTGGTAGGCGACGCGGGCGGTGTCGTCGCCGGAGAGGTCGCGGGCGCGGGCGAGGATGCCGGCGAGGTCGGCGAAGCGCCCCTCGCGGCGGTAGAGGCGCGCGAGCGCGCCGAGCGCGGCGCCGTCGGCGCCGTCGAGCTCGATGACGCGCTTCAGGGCGTCGATGGCCTCGGCGGCGTCCTTGAGCTGGCCGTCGTAGATGCGGGCCATCTCGAGCAGCGTCGCCTTCTTCTCGTCGAGGCCGGCCGCCGCCTCGAGCTTCTGCTCGAGCGTGATGACGAGGTCGCGCACGCGGCCGCGCCGCGTGAAGAGCCCGGTGAGCGCGTCGAGCGCCTCGGGGCTCGCCGGATCGACCTCGAGCGCCCTGCGGAACGCCGCCTCGGCGCCGTCGGCGTCGTCGAGCCGCACGTCGCGCACGCGCCCCAGCTCGAGGAAGAGGCGCGCCTTCTCGAGGCCCTTCACCTCGTCGGCGACCTCCTCGTAGACCGCGGCGAGCTCCTCGAACGCCTCGGTGTCGGCGGCGAGACGCCCGAGCGAGGCGACGACGTCCGCGTCGCCCGGCGCCGCGTGGAACGCGCGGCAGAGCGTGAGGAAGGCCATGTCCTTCTGGCCGAGCTTCTCCTCGTGGATCCGCCCGAGCTCCTTCAGGAGCTCGACCCGCTCGGCGCGCTCCTCGATGTTCCCGTTGAAGGCGTCGCAGACGCGCACGTAGTCGCGCCAGGCGCCGGCCTTCGCGTAGAGCGCGCGCAGCTTCTCCCACGCGGCGCGCCGCGCGGGGTCGAGCTCCAGCACCTTCTCGAGCGCCTGCGCCGCGCCGGTGGGCTTCCCGAGCGGCTTCTCCCACGCCTCGGCCGCGGCGAGCCACGCCTCGATCGCCTCGGGCACGCGGCCCGCGGCCGCGAGCAAGGTCGCGCGCGCCTCCATCGCCTTCACCCGATCCTGCGGGGCGCCGGCGCCCTCGAAGATGGCGGAGAGCGCCTCGAGCTGCGCCGCGTCGTGCGGCTCGAGCTCGAGCGCGCGGCGCGCCTGCTCGGCCGCCTCGCTGCGCTTCCCGGCGCGGAGGAGCACCTCCGCGAGCTTCATGCGGATCGCCTTCACGCCCGCCGCGTCCTCCTGCAGCGGCAGGAGGCGCCGGTACACCGAGGCGAGCCCGTCGAGGTCGCCCTGCGCGCCGTGCAGGTCGCGCAGCGCCTCGAGGGCGCGCCGGTTGCGCGGGTCGGCGTCGAGCACCGCCTGGTAGGCGCGCACCGCCTCCGCGGTGTCGCCGAGGCGCGTGCCGAGGAGCGCGCCGAGCTTGTCGTGCAGCCGCGCCGCCTCGCGGCGGTCCGCCGTCACGGCGAGCCGCGCGCGCAGGTGCTCGGCGAGCTCCGGCCAGCGCGCGAGCTTCTCGTACAGCCCCTCGAGCGCGACGAGCGCCGGCTCGTGGCGCGGGTCCTGCGCGAGCGCCTCCTTCCACAGCGCCGCCGCCTCTTCCTCGCGGCCGAGCGCCGCGACGGCGCCGGCGAGGCGCGAGGTGAGGCGCTGGCGCGTCGCCGCGTCCTCGGCGAGTGCGCGCTGCGCGGCGAGGTTCTCGGCGAGCGCCTCGCTGCGGCCGGCGGCCTCGTGGAGCCGCTCGAGCGCGCGCAGCGCCGGGAGCTGGCGCGGGTCCTCCGCGACGAGCGCCTCGTAGGCGCGGACCGCGCGCTCGGGCTCGCCGAGCTTCTCCTCGGCGAGCTGGCCGAGGCGGAGGAGGAACGTCGCGCGCTCGTCGCCGGCCGCGAGCGCCGCCTCGGCCTCGACGACGCCCGCGAGCTCCGCGTCGCGGTTCGTCTTGCGGTAGAGGCGGTCGAGCGCCGCGAGCGCCGAAGGCGTGTTGTCGCGGTCGAGCTCGCGCGCGCGCTCGAACCAGCCGATGGCCGCGTCGGTCGCGCCGAGCCGCTCCTCGTGCAGCGCGCCCAGGCGCAGCGCCACCTCGGCGGCGGCGGCCGGCGGCAGGCGGTCGAACTCGTCCTCGTAGAGCGCCGCGAGCTCCTCGATGTGCTGCGTCGCGGTCGCGAGCCGCTCGAGATCGGCGCGCAGCGCCGGGTCGGCGGGGTCGTCGCGGTAGGCGCGGCAGAGCGCCACGAACGCGAGCTCGGCGCTGCCGAGCCGCTTCTCCTGCACCTCGGCCAGCTCGAGGAAGAGCGCCTTGCGCTCCACCGGGTCGGGCCGCTCGCCGGCGCGCACCTCCAGCACCGCGGCGTAGCGCCCCCAGGCGCCGGTCGCGGCGTAGGCGCGCTCGAGCGCCGCGGCGGCGCGGAGGTTCGCCGGGTCCTTCTGCAGCAGCGCCTCGACGCGCGCCAGCGCCGGCGCGTCGTCGGGGCGGAGCGCGAGGATCTCCTCGTAGAGCGCGAGCGCGCCCTCGCGATCGAGGAGCCGCGCCTCGCGCAGCTCGCCGAGGCGCTGGCGGAACGCGGCCGCCGCGGCGCGGTCGCCGGCCGAGTCGGCGGCGGCCACCTCGCGCGCGAGCACGCCCGCGAGCTCCACCCACTTCTCGGTGGCGACGCACAGGCGATCGAGCCGCGCGAGCGCTTCCCGGCGCTGCGGCTCGAGCTCGAGGAGGCGCCGCAGCGTCGCGATGGCGCCGGCGAGGTCGTTCCCCTTCTCCTCCTGCACCTGGGCCAGCTCGGCGAGGAGCTCGGCGCGCGCGCGCGCGTCCTCCTCGATCGCGAGGCGGCGCCGCAGCGCCTGGGCGAGGCCGTCGCCGTCGCCCGCCGCGCGGAGCGCCGCCACGAGCCCGCCGAGCGCCTCGGCGTCGTCGGGGGCGAGCTCGAGCACGCGCGACCAGGCGTCGGCGACCCGCCGCGGCTCGCCACCGCGCGCCGCGAGCTGCGCGATGCGCCGGCGCAGCTCGAGCCGCGCCCGCGCGTCGTGCAGCCGGTCGGCGATCTCGGCGAGCAGGGACGCCAGCTCCTCGTGGAGGCCCGCCTCGTCGGCGAGGCGCGCAGCGAGGGCGATCGACTCGGCGGCGTCGGGGTCGTCGCGCACCGCGCGCGCCGCGGTGAGGAACCCCGCCTCGGGGCTCTTCATCGCGCCGGCCTGCACCTCGGCCATGCGCCGCAGGACCGCGGCGCGGGCCGCGGCGTCGGGGGCCGCGCCCGCGCGCGCCTCGAGCGTGTGGACGAGCTTGCCGTGCTCGCCCTCCTGCTCGTAGACGGGCTCGAGCAGGCTCGCGGCCTCGCTCGCGCCGGCGCCGCCGGCGAGGGTCAGCTCCTCGAGCGCCGCGAGCGCGGCGGGGTGGCGCGGCACCTTGTCGAGCACGCCGCGGTAGCACTGCAGCGCGCCCGGCACGTCGGCGAGGCGCTGCTGCCGGATGCGCCCGAGGCGGAAGCGCAGCTCCGCGGCCTCGGCGACGAGGTTCGGGCGCCGCTCCGCGACGTCCACCTCGCGGCCCAGCACCTCGACGAGCTCGTCCCAGCGCTCGGCGCCGCCGAGGAGACGCCCGAGGAGCCGCAGCGCGTTCGGGTCCTCCGGGTCGATGTTCAGGATCTGCCGGTAGGCGTCGATGGCGCCTTCGCGGTCGGAGAGGTGCTCAGCCATGATGGTCGCGACCTCCAGGAGGAGCTCCTTCTTGCGATCGACGCTCGCGGCGGCGTCCGCCTGGCGCCGCAGCGTGAGCGCCAGCTCGCGCAGCGCGCCCGCCTCGCGGTGCACCCGCGCGAGCGCCGCCAGCGCCGCCTCGTCGCCCTCGTCGGCGAGCTGCCCGAGCCAGCGCGCGGCGAGGTCCGCGCGCCCGAGCCGGTCGCCGTACAGGCTCGACAGGCGCCGCATCACCTCGGCGCGGGCGAGCGCCGGGAGGCCGCGCCCGAGCGCCGCCTCGTACGCCGCGGCGAGCGCCTCGTGCTCACCCACCACCGCGGCGAGCCGCTCCAGCTCTGCGCGGAGCGCCGGATCGTCCTCGCCCGGCGGCACGGTCTCGGCGAGCTGGCGCGCGCGCGCGCGGAACGCGGCGGCGCGGTCGCCGAGGCGCTCGTGGAGCGTGGCGACGTCGGCAAAGAGCGCGGCGCGCGAGCCCTGCCGCAGCGCATCGCCGCGCGCGAGCGCCGCCTCGCCGCGCGCGAGGCGAGCCTCGAGCAGCGCCACGAGCCGGCGCGCGTCGCCGGCCTGGCGGAAGACGTCCTCGAGCGCGCGCTCGGCCTCGTCGCGCACCGCCTCGCGCGAGAGGAGGCGCTCGAGGCCGGCCACCGCCTGCGCGTCGCGCGGGCTCGCGGCGAGGAGCTCGCGGTAGGCGTCGAGCGCCTCGCGGCCGTCGCCCAGCTCCTCGAGGAGCGCGGCGCGCTCCTGGAGCAGCGCGTCGCGCCGGGCGAGGTCGTCGTGCTCGGCGGCGGCCTGCGCGCGCAGCACGCGCGCGACGTCCGCGGTGCGCCCCTCGCGCCGGTGCACGCGCGCGAGCAGGGCCAGCGCCGGGCCGCACGTCTCGTCCTCGGCGAGCGCCTCGTCGGCCGCGGCGATCGCCGCGGCGGCGTCGCCGAGCTCCTCCTCGCGATCGGCGAGCTCGACGAGGAGCAGCACCCGCTCGGTGCCGCTCGCGAGCGCGGCGCGGCGGCGCGCCACCGTGGCGAGCTTCGACGCCTCGCGGGCGCGGACGTAGAGGCGGGTCAGCGCGGCGAGCGCCTCGGGATCGTCGGGCGCCGCCTCGAGCACGCGCGTCCAGGCCGCGATGCCGCCCTGGGGGTCGACGAGCCGCTCCTCGCGCGCGCGCGCCGCCTTGCGGCGGAACGCGAGCGCCTCCGCGGCGGCGGGCGCCGCCGCGGCGGCGGCGTCGTAGGCGGAGGCGAGCGCCTCGAACTGGCCGGTCGCGAGCGCGAGCCGCTCGAGCTCACCCGCGGCCTCCTCGCGCGCGCGGCCGCCCTCGGCGAACGCGCGCACGGCGGCGGCGAAGGCGAGGTCGGGGCGCCCGAGCTCGCGCTCGTGGATGGCGCGGACGTCGGCGTGGAGCCATGCGCGCTCCTCGCCCTCGCGCACGGCGGCGAGCCGCCGCTCGCGCGCGAGCACGCGCGGCGCGTGCTCCCCGCGGGAGCGGAACAGGGCGTCGGCGCGGGCGATGGCCTCGCGCCCCACCGGGCCCGGCACGGCGGCGAGCGCGAGGAGCGCCTCGCGCGCGGCGGCGTGCGCCGGGTCCGCGCGCAGCACCTCCTCCACGAGCGGCAGCGCGTCGCCGGGGGCGTCGAGGCGCGTCCGCAAGAGCTCGGCGAGCCGGAGCGCCAGCGCGAGGTCGGCGGCGCCGCCCTCTCGCGCGCGGCGCGCCTCGAGCATGCGGGCGAGCTCGGCGGGGCGATCGAGCGCCTCGGCGAGGCGCGCGAGCGCGCCCTCGGCCTCGGCGTCGCCGGGCGTGAGCTCCGCGACGCGGACCCAGGCGTCGGCGGCGCGGGCAGGGTCGCCGAGGCGCGCCTCGAGCGCGCGGGCCGCCTCGCGCAGCGCCTCGGCGCGCGCGGCGGGCGGGGCGTCGGCGTCGGCGAGGGCGAGCGCCGCCGCGACGGCCTCCGCGTCGCGACCGGCGGCGCGGTGGAGCCGCAAGAGCGCGGCGAGCGCGTCGCCATCGCCCGGCGAGCGCGCGAGTGCCTCGCGCCAGGCGTCCGCGGCGCCGGCGCCGTCGCCGAGCCGCTCCTCGCGGAGCCGCGCCAGCTCGCGCCACAGCGCCGGCGCGAGCCCGTCCGGCGGGCCCTCGAGCAGCTCGAGGTAGGCGCGGGCGCACTCCACGTCGAGCCCGGCGCGAAAGGCGGCGTCGCGCATGTCGCGGCGCAGCTCGGCGTCGCGGGGGTCGGCGCGGACGGCGCGGACGAGGGCCGCGAACGCGAGCGACCACTGCCCGAGCCGCTCGCCCCACACCTGCGCCGCGCGGCGCTCGCAGGCGGCGCGCGACGCGCCGTCCGGCGCGCGCGCGGCCACGGCGTCGAGCGCCGCGATGAGGCGCCTCGGCTCGCCCGCAGCGTCGGCGGCCGCGACGAGCGCCTCGCCGGCGTCCGAGGCGATCGCCGTGTCGTCGCTGCCGAGGAGGCCCTCGAGCGCGCTCCGCGCGTCGGCGTCGGCGGGGTCCTGCTCCAGCGCGGCGCGGAAGTGATCGAGCGCGCCGCGGGGGTCGCCGAGGCGCTCGACGAGGAGCCGCGCGCGGCGGCGGGCGGCGGCGGCCGCCTCGGCGCGATCGGGCGACACCTGCGAGAGCTGGAGCAGCGCCGCGGCCTCGCCGGCGTGATCGCCGGCGGCGCCGAGCGCAGCCGCGAGCCGCGCGAGGAGGCGCGGGCGCGCCTCGGCGCCGGCGACGGCGAGCGCGGCGCGGTAGGCCTCGGCGCCCGCGGTGGGGTCGTGCAGCCGCTCGGCGCGCGTCTCCGCGAGCTGGGCGAGGAGCGCGACCTGCTCCGGGCCGGTGGCGCGCGCGGCGCGGTCGGCGAGCAGCTCCGCGGCCTCCTCCCAGCGCTCGGCGCCGAGCGCGACGCGCGTGAGCGCCGCGAGCACCGCCGGATCGCCGGGCGCGAGCGCGAGCGCCCGCCGGAGCTGGAGCGCGGCCTCGTCGGCGCTGCCGAGCTCCTCCTCGGCGATCTGCGCGGCGCGGACGCGCAGCGCGCGCTCGCCCTCGGGGTCGCCCTCGAGCCGCGCGGCGACCTCGCCGAGCAGCGCGTACAGCTCCGCCTCGGCGCCGGCGCGCCGCGCGAACGCCTCCGCGGCCTGGCGCGCCTCGGCGTGCGCCGGGCAGGCGCGCAGCGCGGCGGAGGCGGCGGAGAGCGCGCCGCGCACGTCGCCGAGCCGGTCGGCGCGCAGCGCGGCGGCGTCGAGGAAGAGGCGCGCCCGCTCGCGCGGGTCGGACCCGGACGGCAGCCGCTCGCCCAGCATCTCGAGGACCGCGACCTGGCGCGCGGTGTCGCGGCGCCCCGCGTACACGGGGACGAGCGCGAGGCCGAGCGCGATGGGGTCGGCGCCGCGCGCGAGGAGCTTCTCCACGAGCGCGACGACGCGCGACAGCAGCTCCGGCGAGACCTCGGACGCGCGCAGGAGCGGCAGCGCCACGTCGGCGGCCTCGGCGAGCCGCCCGGGTGCGTCGGCGAGGGCGGCCGCGCGCTCGAGCTCGACCTCGACGCGCTCCGCGCCCTCGACGAGGACCCCGAGCCGCGCGAGCGCGTGCAGGCGCTCCTCGAGCGCCTCCTGGCCGCCGGCGGCGAGCGCGCTCGCGAGGCCGCGCAGCGCCTCCGCGTCGTCGCCGCCGCCCGCGGAGACGACCTCCTCCCACGCGCGCGCCGCGCCGGCGGCGTCGCCCGCCTCCTCGTGCACGCGCGCGAGCTTCACGAGGAGATCGCGCCGCTCGGGCTCGGGCGCCGCCGCGATGCGCGCGCGCAGCTCCGCCGCCACCTCGACGAGCCGCCCCGCCCGCAGCATGCAGGCCTCGAGGGCGGCGCGCGGGCCAGGGTCCTGCGGGTCGAGCGCGACGAGCTCGCGCCAGGCCTCGATGGCGCCGTCGGGACGGCCGAGGTCGCGGTCCCACACCTCGGCGGTGCGGCGCAGCAGCGCCTTGCGCGCGCGGACGTCCGCGGCCGGCGACGCCGCGGCCTCGCGGTAGGCGCGCGCCAGCTCCGGGAAGAGGTCGGCCTGCGCCGCGGCGGCGTCGATGGCGCGGCGCAGCTCGGCGCGCCCGGGCTCGAGCCGCAGCGCCTGCGCGAGGTGGCGGAGCGCCTCGCGCGGCGCGGCGAGCTGGCCGGCCTCGACGGCCGCGATGCGCTCGAGGAGCCTCGCGCGCGCGACGGTGTCGTGCTCGCCCGCGAGCTGCGCGTCGAGCGCCTCGGCGAGGCGGCGCCACTCGCCCGCGGCCTCGAGCAGGGGCGCGAGCGCCGCCGAGACGGCGGGCGATCGCGGGTCGGCGCGGAGCGCAGCCTCGAGGTGGGCGCGCGCGCGCGCCGCGTCGCCGAGGCCGAGCGCCATCTCGGAGGCGCGCAGGCGCCAGGGCGCGTGCTGCGGGCCCTCGCGCGCGGCGGCGAGGTGCTTCTCCAGCACCGCGAGGGCGTCGGCCTGGCGCCCGGCCTCGAGGTGCAGCTCGAACGCCTGCTGCGCCGCGGGCTCGCTCGCCGGATCGAGCGCGAGCGCGCGCCCGAGCGCCTCGAGCGCGAGCTCCGGATCGCCGAAGCGCACGAGGTCGAGCCGCGCGAGGCGCAGCTGCAGCCCGGCCAGGGCGCGGCGATCGCGCAGCGCGCCGGCGAAGCGCTGCAGGGCCGCCTCGACGCCCTTCCAGTCGTCGCGCTCGCCGAGGAAGCGCTCCACGAGCTCGAGCGGCGCGTCCGCGCCGGGGGCGAGCACGAGGGCGCGCTCGGCGAGGTCGACGACGCGCGCCGCCTCGCCGCCGTAGGCCGCGTGCAGCGCCGCGGCGCCGAGCGTGAGCCGCGCCGCCGTGCGGCGGTCCTTCGCCGCCGCCGCGTCCTGGAGGAGCGCGGCGGCGTCGACCTTCCAGCGCTCCGGCAGCGCGCGCAGCCGCGCGAGCGCGGGCGCCGCGCCGGGGGCGTCGGGATCGAGCGCGAGCGCCGCGGAGAGCGCCTCGGCGGCGAGCCCGTGGTCGAGCGGCTCGTCGAGGAGGAGCGTCCCCACCCGCGCGTACTCGGCGGCGAGCGCCTTCGGCTCGGCGCCGCGCTCGCGGGCGTCGTCGAGCGCGCGCTTCGCCTGCGCGAAGCGGCGGAGCGCCACGCTGCAGCGGAGCGCCGCCTCGCGCGCCTCGGCCAGCTCCGGCGCGAGGCGGCCCGCGCGCGCGTAGTAGAGCGCGGCCCGGTCGCGGCGGAGGAGGCGCTCCTCCCACAGCTTTCCCAGCTCCACGTAGAGGAGCGCCGCGCTGCGCGGGTCGCTCGTGCGGTCCGCGCGCCGCTCGAGCGCCTCGGCGAGGGCCGCGTGATCGCCGCGCTCCTCGTAGATCTCGACCATCGAGAGCAGGGCCGAGGGGTGCCGCGGATCGGCGTGCAGCACCTGCCGCCACAGCTCCTCCGCGCGCGCGGTGTTGCGCATGCGGCGCTGCGCGAGGTCGGCCGCCTTGGCGAGGAGCCCGCTCGCGCCGTCCGCCGCGCCCTGCCGCGCGCGCCGCTCGTACAGCGCGACGAGGTCCGCCCAGCGGTCGTGGTGGTGGAAGATCTCCTCGAGGGCGCGGAACGCCGCGTCGTCGGCGGGGGTCGCTTCGAGCGCGGCGAGGTGCGCGCTGATCTGCTCGTCGGTGGCGAGGGGGGTCACGGTCAAAAATGCCCGGAAGTTCGGGCGAAAGTATAGACCCTCCCCCGAGATGGGGAAAGGACGCTAGAAGGTGTACCGGACGGTCGGAACGACCGAGAGTCCGGGCGCCTTGGCCTTCACGACGTACGCATAGTCGACCGCGGCGCCGACGGAGAAGTGGCGCAGGCGGGTGAAGTACTCGATGCCGGGCCCGCCCGCGAGGTAGACGTCGTCCGAGCCGAAGAGGCCCGTCGGCTGCGTGACGAGGAGCCCGCCCCGCGCGTGGAGGTAGACGTAGAAGCGCTCGACCTCGTTGCGGTCGCGCGCGCCGATGAGCGAGGCGCGCAGGTCGCCGCCGGCCGAGAACACGCTGAACGCGCCGTAGGAGATGTTCCCGCGCAGGTTTCCGCCGAGGCCGTACACGGAGAGCGCGATGTGGCGCGTGAGGTCGTAGCCGACCGAGGCGCCGACGAGGAAGCCGCCCGCGCTGCCGCCGCCGGCGGCGGCGAACGGGAACTTCTTCACGTCGGCGACCGGCGTCTTGAAGAGCTGGAGCCAGCCGACCTCGAAGTTCGTGAAGAGGCCGCGCTCCACCTCCGCGTAGCGCGGGGCGCGCGGGTCCTCCGGCATGGGTGGCGCCGACTGCCCGGCGCCCTGCGCGAGGGCGCCGGACGGCAGGAGGGCCGCGATGATGATCGCCTTGAGCCGCAAAGGAACGCTCCTCGAGCTACCCGCCGGCGGAGCCAGACGGACGCAGGATCCAGGGGTAGGTCACGACGCCGATGCCGCCGCCCCTCGGCTTCGGAAACTCCCAGGTGACGAGGCGGCTGATGATGCACTCTGCGACCTGGTCGGGCGACATCGTCGTCGCCTCGCCGCGGACGATCTTCGCGTTGCCGGCGCGGCCGTCGGCGTTGATCTCCCAGTAGAGGGTGATCTTGCCGGAGAGCTTCGGCGCCAGCGCGAGCTGCTGCTCGTAGCAGTACCGGACCTGCGCCTCGTGATCCTTGATGACCTTCCGGACGAGCTCGCGGTCGAGCGCGCCGAGCACGCGCGTGTCGCCGGCCGTGATCGACACGTCGCGGTCGCGCTTCGCGCCGAGGCTGCCCATGCCCGTGCCGTAGCCGCCGAGCCCGCCGCCGCGGCCCTTCGTGCCGACGCCGCCGATGCCGATCGTCTGGCCGGCGCCGCCGCCGCCGGTGCCCGTGCCCTTGAGGCCCAGGCCGCCGACGCCGTACGAGTCGCCCACC